>JBPCPR010000064.1:0-2682 GCA_050998925.1 Gaiellaceae bacterium | reverse complement strand
GCCCGTAGATCTTCGAGAACGTCCGGAGCACGAGGACACGGCACCCGTCGCGCTTCAGGTACTCCTCGATCCCATCGGGATACTCGGGCTCGTCGATGTACTCGAAGTACGCCTCGTCGAGGACGGTCAGGACGTGACCGGGCACGCTCTCGAAATATGCGTCGATCGCCGCCCGTTCGATCATCGTGCCGGTCGGGTTGTTCGGGTTGCAGAGGTAGACGAGCTTCGTTTTCGGCGTCACCTCAGCGAGCAATGCTTCCGGGTCGTAGCGGTGCTCCCGGAGCGGCACGCGCTTTACATCCGCTCCCATCTTGATGGCGTCGAGGACGTAGCTCGGGAACGACGGCCACCCGCAGACGATCTCGTCCCCGGGATCGAGGACTGCGAGCGAGAGGTAGCCGATGACGCCGTCGGCGCCGGCCGCCAGGGCGACCGCGGAGGAATCGACCCCGTGGCGCGCGGCGAGCGCTTCCCGCAGCCCGTAGGCGCCGCCGTCCGGGTAGCGGTTCAACTCTCCGGCTCCACGGGCGAGCGCCTCGAGTGCACTCGGAAAGGGCCCGAACTGGCCCTCGTTCGACGCAAGCTTCACGACGCGGTCGAGCCCGAGCTCGCGCTGCACCTCCTCCACTGGTTTACCCGGCTCGTATGGCACCAGGTCGGCGATCGCGTGGCGAAAGAGCGGATTCTGCGGCACGAGGGCAGCTTAGAACGTCTCCGCGCCGCGACCACGGCGTCTACGCTTTGCGCGTGGACGAGATCGGTCTTTTCCCGCTCGAGCTGGTGCTGCTTCCGGGCGAGCAGCGCCCCCTCCACATCTTCGAGCCGCGGTATCGCGAGCTGATCGGCGAGTGCCTGGAGACCGGCGACCAGTTCGGCCTCGTACTGTCCGACGAGGACGGCCTGCGGGAGATCGGGACGCGCGCCGCAGTCGTGGACGTGCTGGAGCGCTACGACGACGGCCGGCTGAACGTCGTCATCGAGGGTGGAGACCGCTTCCGCCTGGTCGAGGTGACCGAGGGGCACTCATACGCGACGGCCGAGGTGGACGACCTCCACGACGAAGGGGACAGCCCGACGGACGACGAGCGCGAGCGCGTGCTGGCGGCGTACGACAAGGTGGTCGAGGCAGCCCAGGCCGAGCTCGACGAGCTCGACCCTGCGACCGAGAGCCTCGCCTTCGAGATCGGCGCCCGGATCGAGCTCGGCAACGAGATCAAGCAGAACCTCCTCGAGCTGCGCTCCGAGCGGGAACGCGTCGTCCGGCTCGAGCCGATTCTGACGCGGGCTGCCGAAGCCGTCCTCCGCGAGCGGACGGTGCGCGAACGAGCCTCCGGAAACGGCCGGGTCGAGCCGGTTCCGTAACCGCCGCAGGACCTCCGAGGTCGTCGCTAGCGTACGAGTCCGCGTGAACGTCGAGAACCCCCTCATCGTCGCCGTCGGCGCGTTCGTCGTCTTCCTGCTGGCGCTCGGGTTCGCGCTCGTCGCTTACGTCGCGCTGGTTTAGGCCATGCGGCGGATGCCGTGGACCGGCCGGCCCGCGGCCTCCCACGCGTAGTACGACGCGCTCGGGCCGAACTCTCGCTCGTACGGGACGATCCTCGGGTTTCGGCCCACCTCGACGGCCCGCTGGGCATGCCGCAGCAGGTTCGGGTCGTCGCTCTCCTGCCAGACGAGGATCAGGTGCGCCGCCTTCATGAAGTTCGCGACGAAGGTGCAGCCCGCGGCCGGGCAGGGAAAGGGGTCAGTCCGAACGCAGAACCACCCGTCGTAGTCGCCGGCGCCCTCGTCGGTCCAGAGCTCCTCGTCCTGAGCGAGCTCCTCCTCCTCGAGGGTCAGGGTTCCCCGCCCGGTCTCGGGAAGCTCGGTCACCCGCCCCTCCGGACCTGCTTCCCCATCAGGATCGCGTCGACCAGCTCTCCGCCCCGGCGGTAGTGGCCAAGGCGGTAGCCCTCCTGCTCGTAGCCGAGCTCCCGGTAGAGGCCTTGAGCCGCATCGTTGTGCGGGAAGACATGTAGCTCGATCTTCGTCACGCCGGCGGCGCGGGCCCACTCCTCGGCGGCCTCCATGAGCGCGCGGCCGATGCCGCGGCGACGCTGCTCGAGCGCGACCAGAAGGCCGAGGTCGGCGACGTGCCGGCTGGCCGGATGCGTGTCCCGCGAGATCGACAGCCGCCCCACGAGCCCCGTGGAGTTCTCAGCCACGAGGACCGCCGCGTGGGCAGAGCGGCGGATCGCCCGTATGTAGCGCCGCTCCTCCGCGACGCTCCGCCACTCGCCGCCGGTGATCAGCCAGCCTTCGGGCTCGGCGCCAACCTCGCTCGCCAGCTTGACCAGTTCGCCGGCGTCCCCCGGCTCTGCGTGGCGAACGTGAACGCTCATCCGACGACGACTCCAGCGCCGCCGCGCCGTGGATCGCCCGCGGCCTCCAGACCTCCGCCGGAGGGGGACGCGACTGCTGCCGCCCCGCCGAAGTAGAGGTTCCGAGCGCTCCAGCGCACCACGTCGTATCCGTCGGCCTCGAGCTCGTCTGCCGCGTCAGGGTCGATCCCGCCCTCGAGGTGGAGCCGCCCGTCCTCGAAGTGGATGCGCGGCGCCGGCAACGCCTCCTCGAGCGGAAGCTCGTGGCCGAACACGCTCCCGATGATCTGGACCGCGGCGCCCCGGAAGAGGGCCGAACCTGCGC
>JBPCPR010000055.1:0-3679 GCA_050998925.1 Gaiellaceae bacterium | reverse complement strand
AGCGGCCGGTCTCGAGTTACTCGCGGGGCAGGTGGGCCAGGCTTGGGTTTGTGGCCGCAGACACCCCCCCCACGAAGGTCCTCCTCCTCGACGAGGTGCATGAGGCGCTCGACCACGAGTTTCGGGAGCGGGTCGAGCAGCGGGCGATGCAGATCGTCCAATCCGGCGGAATCGTCGTCGTCGCCGGACACGACCATCCGCTTCTCGAGCAGCTCTGCTCGCGCGCCTTGTTGATAACGGACGGGGAGGTGCGCGCGGACGGAGACTTCGAAAGCGTACGCCGTACCTACCTCGGTGACGGTCGGGACGAATTTGGCATGTAGCCGCGGAAGGACGGTCGACCGGTGCTCCAAGCGCTGACGACGGGGCTCGCGCTTCTTATCGTCCTCGGGCTGCTCTGGTTCTCGGCACGGCGGTTGCTCCTTCTGGCCGCGGCCCTCACGCCGGCGCGGCCGACCTCTGCCGCTGGGGACGTCGACTTGCCCTCGATCACCCTCGCGGTAGCTGCTCACAACGAGGAGCTCGTCGCTCGTCGTCTCGTCGCTGGGCTCGCGGCGCTCGACTACCCCTCGGATCGACTCTCGGTCGTTCTCGTCTGCGACGGCTGCACGGACGGGACACCGGCACTCCTACGGGAGTGGGCGGGAGGCAGAGAGCACGTTCGCGTGCTCGAGCTGCCGCAACGGGTGGGGAAGGGGCAGGCGCTGAACGAGGCGCTCGCCGTCGCCAGCGGAGAGATCTTCGTCGTGCTCGATGCCGATCTTCACCCTCGCCGTGACTTCTTGGAGCGCCTGGTCGGTGCGTTCGACGATCCCCGCGTGGGGGCTGCCGCCGGGCTGCTTCATCCTGCGAACGCGGCGTCGACCGTCGTCTCGCGATACAGCGCGGCGAACTCCTGGGTTCACCAGTTGATTACCTCTGCCGGGAAAGACCGCCTCGACCTCGATCCGCCGACGCTTGGGGCGAGCGGCTACCGTCGAGATGCGCTGCGCGACGTGGGCGGTTTTCGGATCAGCTCGATGGCCGAGGACGTCGAGGCCGCCCTCGCGCTCGCGGAAGCCGGTTGGCGTACACGCTTCGTCCGGACCGCCGTCGCGGACAACCGCGTCGCCGAACGTCTCAGCGACTACTGGTACCAGCACATCCGGTGGGCGCGAGCGGCCCTCGGGAGCGGGACGCGGCGCCGTTGGCGCTCGCGGAGGGGTGGCATTCTGCGACGGCTCGAAACCGGGACGGCCGGGTTTGACTACGTGGATCGCATTGCGTTCCTGGGCCTGCTCGTGCTCGTAGGGCTCGGCAAGGTTCCTTTTTGGCTACCCGCTTTGTACTTCGCGGCTCCAGCTTTCGCTGTGGTCACCGCTCTCCTGAAGGCCCGCGCCGGTAGAGAGCTGCCGATCTTCGTGCTTGGCATGGCGGTGATGTTCCCCGTCGACGTCGCCGCGTCCGTGGTCGCTCTTCTCCTAAACGTCGCAAGAAGACCACAAAGTTGGCGAAGCGGACGGCGAGCGCCCCCTACGGGAGCTAGCGTCGGGTCGGACCTGCTTTCGTGAGCCCTGCGCTCGCCTGTGCGGTCCTCAGCCTGCGCGACGAGCCAAGCCTCGTCGAAGCGGTCCGCTCGCTCCTCTGCCAGTCAGAGCCGGTCGAGGTCGTGGTCGTGAACTCGGGCGGCGGCGACCCCGCGGCACGTCTTGCCGCCGTCGGCATCGACGTACCGGTCGTCGGCGTCGAGGAGCGTCTCTACCCCGGGGCCGTGCGGAACATCGGGATTGAGATCACACGAGCACCGTTCGTCGCCTTTCTCGCAGCCGACTGCCTCGCCGAGCCCGGCTGGGCGGCGGGGCGACTCCGAGAGCACCACGCAGGCGCCGCGGCTGTCGCGAGCTCGGTTGGGAATGCCTTTTCGCACTCGCCGAGCGCCTGGGCATCGCTGCTTCTTCTCCACAACCGCCTGTTGGATGTAAACATTCCGAGTCAGAGGCTCCTTTACGGGCTCTCCTACGATCGCCGGCTGTTCGACCGCTACGGCTCGTTTCGCGAGGATCTTCGCGCGGGGGAGGACACAGAGTTCAATGCCCGGCTCGGGCGGGAGGCGAATGTCGTCGTCGCCGCCGCGGACGTTCGAACAGCGCACCGTTATCCGACGACGATCTCGGCCATGCTGCGCGATGCCTATCGCCGGGGCCGACTCCAGGCGGCGATGGTGGGCCAGATCGAGCGTGGGCCGCAGGGTCGACCTAGGAGCATCAAAGTCGCGGCCCGGGGCCCACGAAGCATCCTGCGGTCGCTCTGGTGCATCTGGCGTACGTCTCCGCCGGCTCGGGCGCGGCTTCTTCGCGCCTGGCCGTTGGTCGCCGTGGGCGGAGTCGTCTACGCGGCAGGGGCGCTATCTGCTTCCTGGCGACCGTACGACGGCTACGACGCCGTGGCCCCGTCCAGCCGGACAAGCCAAAAGGCGGACGGGTAGTTCTCTCGATCCGTCTCGAGCGTTGGAATGGCCGCTGCAACGCGGTCAGGGTGGTCGCGGCATAGGGCGTGCACTGCCAGCAGGATCTCGTAGCCGCGGTTCTCGATCAGGAACGCATGCAGAAGGTACTGCTCGGAAGGGTAGGTCCCCCGCTCGAACCAGGCGCGCGGATATTCGAACGGCAGGAAGATGTCGTGGAAATGGACGACGACGCCGGGTCTGAGTCGCGGTAGCACCTCGAGGATGATCATGTTGACCTCGCTCCCGAGCTTGACTGCATGCGAGGTGTCCACGAAGAGCACATCACCCGGTGCGAGCTCGAGGTAGCGCTCGAGCGGCAGGCTCTCGGCTCGGCGGCGCTCGATCCGTGCGTGCGCGCCCGGGCGCAGAGGCGTGCGAGGCTTCGGGTCGACCGAAATCAGCTCGCACGCGTGGCCATCGGACGCGTTCCGAGCGCACCCTTCGGCCATCACGAGCGTCGAGAACCCAGATCCGAGCTCGAGCACCCGCCCCGGCTTGAGGTGCCGGATCATTGCGTAGAGCACGTGCGCGTCGACTGCCTGGTAGTACTCGTTCCAGAGGTAGAACTCACCCTCGGCCGTCGGCTCCTCGGGCGGGGCGAACTCGCTCAGGTACGGGCCGAGCGCCGAGTCGAAGAAGTCGAGCTGCGCCCCCAGGTCGACGTCGACGCCGACGAGGGACGCCGAGCGCGACCATGGATCGTCGCCCCGTTCTACGGCGGGGACGGGGCTGTAACTGTTTCGAGCGACGAGGTCTTGCCTGACCATCCTCGCCGCGAAGAAGGCCGCGCGACGCGCCCGGGCGCGGACGGCCCCGAGTGCTTTCCCTACAGACGACCTCATTCGGTGTATCGCCGTCGCGGATCGATCTTCGCGAGGCGCAGTCCTCGCTCGTCCGTCAGGTATGCATAACCGACCTGCTGCCAGAGCCCGTTCGGGTCGGCGAGCTCGTAGCGGCGACGGCGCGCCAGGCGGGCCTCTCCGCTGAGCATGCCGAGGTGGTAGATGCTGAGATCGGCTAGTGGGTAGCGGCCGTTCCGCCGCGCCTGCAGCGGGGCCTTGATTCCGTGCAGAGGCCTCGGGTCGAAGTCGTGGTCGCGGCGGGCCCTGAAGAGCCGAGCCATCGCCTTTTGGCCCCACATTCCATCCACGCGAAAGGCATCGGGCGATTCCCACAGCTCCCGAAGCCGGACGG
>JBPCPR010000263.1:0-4664 GCA_050998925.1 Gaiellaceae bacterium | reverse complement strand
GGGCTTCGATCCCGCGATCTCCTCCTTGACAGGGAGGTGAGGACGACCGGACTCCTCTACGGGCGCATATGTGTTGGTGCCGTGCCCCCAACGGGATTCGAACCCGTGCTTCCGCCTTGAAAGGGCGGCGTCCTAGGCCGCTAGACGATGGGGGCCCTTGCCCTCGCCATCTTCCCATCGGGGACAGCGCAGAGAGTATAGCCAGGGCCCTCGAGCCGCCTGACGCGCCGCGCCATCTCAGCCCGGACGCCCGTCGCACACGAGGTCGACGTCGGACCCGTTCGCGGTCACCGCGGCCTGGAGATCCTCACACCGAGCCTTGGTCTCGGCCGCCGCATCGCGGAACGCGGGGAGCTCGAGCTGCCTCAGGATCTGCGCAGGACTGGGCAATCCGGCGTCCCGGACCTGGCGCATGAGGTGGAGCTGGCTCTTCCATGCCTCGAGGTAGGCCCGCTGAGCACCCGCGAGCTCCTGGGGCGGATCGAGCTGCCGGAGCGCGTCCACGACGTCTTCGTAAAGCCGAGCGCTCTGGTCGACATACACCGTGACGACGGTCATCCTCTCCTCGCCGGCCGGAGCTTCCCTCAATCGGCTCTGCAGGTCGCGACCGAGACCGCGCTCCTGGATGTGGGCCGTCTCGCTCACCCGCTGGAGCTGCTGGAAGTAGTCACCGGGCGCGGGACCGGCATCGGCGTCCCCGCCGCACGCCGCGGCCAGCAGGAGCAGGATGGCGAACGCTCGACGGATCCGCATGGCAGGCAGCGTGTCAGTGGAGCGCCGGGAACGGCAACCGCTCAAGGAGGGCCACCCTTCGACCGAAACCGGTCGTATGCCTCAACGTGAGCTCCGCGTGGTGCTGGAGTGGCTCGGACTCGTCGAGCCCGACCGCTCGCGCCGCGAGCCGATCGCGCTCCCGAGATGGGCCCCCTGGCTCGTGTCGTTCTCCCTCGTGACCGCCGCAGCTCTCGGAGCGATCGTGCTGAGCTCGCTGTTGCGAAGCTGAATCGGTCGCCGATCCGAAGGTCCGACCCGGCGGCGGCCTCGAGGACGTGACGGGCGCGACGCCGAGCGACGACCAGCCGCCCCGGCGGGCACCGCAGCACCCGGATCACCCTCATCTGTCGATCCAGGAAGGCAACCGAGATCGGCTCCTTCATGCCGAACGTGTGGACGCTCCGGCATCTCCAGAAGAGCATCACCCCGCGAGATCCCGGTAACGGGCTGCCCCGCAGCCCGCGCATCCGTTCCCTCCTGGTCTCGGGGACCAGCACGCGCCACCCGCCGCCGGGCCCGTGCATCTCGACGACCTTCACGGTTGGACCGTACGGTCTGCCTCTGACGTGGGGCGGGCAGGATTCGAACCCGCGACACGAGGGTTAAAAGCCCCCTGCTCTAGACCAGACTGAGCTACCGCCCCTGTCGAGATTGTAGGAACCTCAGCCCTTCTCGGAGCGTCTCAGGGGGAACGCTCCCGGAGGAGACTGCTCATGAGACGTTCCGCGGTCCTCACGATCCTCGCGCTTTCCCTGGTGGCCTGTGCGGAGGATCCGGCTCCAGGCCCCGCCAGCGGCCCCGCCGAACCGCAGGTCGACGAGACACGCCTCAGCATCTACGAGAGCACGGCCCGCGAGCTCGTCGGCACAGAGAAGATCGAGTGGAAGAAGATCGTGATCGTCTCGAGGCTCTGCGGGAACGCGGGGGGAGCGGATGGGCCGGAGGGATGCGACGACGAGCTCACCGCCCCGGAGCAGGACGAGCTCGCTCGCCGCCTCGCCGATCTCGGTCCGCCGATCACCTTCGTCGATGACCCGACGCCTCTCTACGACGAAGACTGGATGACCGGCGCCCCCGAGACCATCGTCCTTCGGCTCGGCACGATCGCGGAGAGTGGTGACGGGGTGGAGGTCGGCGGGAGCTTCGGATGCGGTGGACTCTGCGGCGGCGGAACGACCTACCTGCTCGAGAAGAAGACCGACGGCTGGGAGGTCGTCGGCACCACGGGCAGCGCCTGGATCGCCTAGCAGAAGCTCCGGATCAATCCACGTAACGGTTCGTGATCGGCATCCGGCGATCACGGCCGAACGCCTTCGGCGTGATCTTGATCCCGGGGGCCGCTTGGCGCCGCTTGTACTCGGTCCGGTCGATCATCCGGATGATGCGGTCGACCGTAGCGCGATCATGACCCCGCGCCACGATCTCCTCCACACCCAGGTCGTCCTCGACGTAGGACTCGACGATCGGATCCAGAACGTCATACGGCGGGAGGGAATCCGTGTCCTTCTGATCGGGTCGGAGCTCCGCCGACGGCGGCTTCGTCATCACCCGTTCCGGGATCGGCTCACCCGGCCCGGTGTCGTTCCGCCAGCGGCAGAGCTCGTAGACGAGCGTCTTCGGCACGTCCTTGATGGGCGCGAAACCGCCGGCCATGTCCCCGTACAACGTCGCGTAGCCGACCGCGTATTCGCTCTTGTTCCCGGTGGCGAGCACGAGCGAGCCGAACTTGTTCGAGATCGCCATCAGCAGGTTCCCACGGACGCGCGCTTGGAGGTTCTCCTCCGCGACATCCTCGGGACGGCCTTCGAAGAGCGGCCGGAGCGTCGAGCGGTAGGCGTCGAAGATCTCCTCGATCGAGGTGACGTCGAGCCGGATGCCGAGTCGGGAGGCGACGTCCGCGGCGTCCTCGACGCTCTCGGGACTCGAGTACGGCGAGGGCATCGCGAGGGCTCGCACCGCATCCGGTCCGAGGGCGTCGACCGCGAGGACGGTCACGAATGCCGAATCGATCCCGCCGGAGAGTCCCAGAACCACGTCGTCGAACCCGTTCTTGCCGACGTAGTCCCGAAGGCCGAGGACCAGCGCTCGGAAGATCGACTCTGGCGGCTCGGACCACACCGCGTCTCGCTCGGCACGGGCGGTCGTCTCGTCGATGTCGACGATGAGCAGGTCCTCTTCGAAGAACGGCGCCCGGCATGCGACCTCTCCGTCCGGGCCCATCACGAGTGAGCCGCCGTCGAAGACGATCTCGTCTTGGCCGCCGACCGCGTTCACGTAGGCGATCCAACCGCCGAACTCGCGCGCTCGGTCCCGCAGGACCGCGAGTCGCTGTTCGAGCTTGCGCCGGTGGTACGGCGACCCGTTGATGTTCGTGACGAGTGGGACGCCTGCGTAGTCCGAGAACGGCCGTCCCGGCTGCCAGACGTCCTCGCACACCGACAGTCCCACGGAGATGCCACCCACCGAGACCTGTTCGGTCCGTTCGCCGGGCACGAAGTACCTCTTCTCGTCGAAGACCCCGTAGTTGGGCAGCACGATCTTGTGGTAGCGGACGCGGACCTCGCCTCCGGCAAGGTATGCGGCCGCGTTGTGGAGCCCGCGCTCGGTCCGGTCCACGAACCCCGCGACCACCGGGCACGCGTCGACCGTCTTGGCGGCAAGCTCGTCCAGCGCGGCGAGGTTGTCGCGGACGAACTCCGGGCGTAGCACGAGGTCCTCCGGCGGGTAGCCCGTGATCGAGAGCTCCGGGAAGCACACGAGCTCGGCTGCGGCCTCGGTCGCCCGGGCCGCGGCCGCCGCCATCTTCTCGACGTTGCCGGCGAGGTCGCCGACGGTGAGGTTCAGCTGGCCGAGCGCGATCCGAGGCACGACATCAGCGTAGCGCGAGGTCCTCGAGGTGCGGACGGTGGGAGGTTCGCACCGGACAGAGCCTGACTACTCGGGGCCGCCGATGTCCACGTTGTACGCCTCCCACACGAGGTCGGCGCCCTTCTGACGGTGGCGGATGATCCGACCGATGAAGCGCTGGAGGTCGTCTCGAGCGTCCTCGAGCGGCCAGGGGAGTCCGCCGATCTCGACCTGCTCGAGTCGCGCGAGCATCTGCCCGACGGCCTCGGTGATCTCCGGGTGCTCGTTGCGGAGGCGGTCGACCGTGCCGGAGAAGCGCGGCGACGTGGTCACGATCTCCTCGTAAAGCCCGCCCGGCTTCTCGGTGCCGTCGACGTGCTGCTCCCAGGCGTCTCGGACGGCCGTGATCTCTTTCGTGACCAGCCCCGTCCAATCGGGGATCCTGCCGGCGGCGGGGGAGGAGATGGCGAATTCGAGGCCGACCAGCGCCTCGTGAAGGGTTCTCCGGCGCTTCGCGGCCTCTTGCAGCGCAGGGGTACGCGGCTTCTCGGTCATACGGCCACTGTAGCGCCAGCCCGTGACAGCGCGCAATCCGCCGCTTCCACCGAGCCGTACTACCCCCGACGCGAAGGAGGATGACCAGAGGGAGAGGTAAGGCGATCGTGCCCGGAATGGCCATCCGGTGGCGAGCGGTCGACGGATCACACAACGTCAAGTCACGAGGGTCGAACTGGAGCTACTTCCGGACCTGCCGAACGGAACATCGGTTCCTCGTACGTTCAACCGGAGGGGCACCTTCCGCTACTTCTGCACGATCCACGGGAGCGTCACGAATGGGGTCTGCTCCGGGATGTGCGGCCGGATCGTCGTCAGCTGACGCCCGCCGACGAAAGCTCCTGCACGGTCGCGCGCGCGAGCGCCGCCGACACCGTGTTCCCTTTCGCCTCGAAGAGATCCAGTGCGTCGGGGGGGGGGCCCCCCCCCCCCCCCGGGGGGTGAACCCGGAAGAAAAACCCCCCACCAAGACGCCGCAAACCCCAGCC
>JBPCPR010000004.1:0-7746 GCA_050998925.1 Gaiellaceae bacterium | reverse complement strand
GTCTACCACCATGTCAGTCAGTTCAGCGCCGACGTTCCCGAGCGCCGGATCAACGAGGAGTGGAGGAGCCGCGCCCGCTACTGGCGCAAGCACCACTCGCCGCTCCCCGCGCGCGCGACCGCCCTTCTGACCGGCCTTCAGTACGCCGCCCGGGCAGCCGTCGGCGAGGTGGTGCTCCACCTCCCGGAGGGTCGCCGTCCGATCCGGATCGACCCCGCTGCGCCCGCCCGCTTCCGCCTGCACGCACGGAACGCGTGGGCAGGGGTGAGCGGGCCAGGGCTTCGGGAGTACGCGGAGGAGTGGAACCGGAAGCACCCGGAGACGGGGAGGACGGATCCCCCCGAGGCGCCCGAGCCGGGCGATGAGGCCGGGCAGGCTTCCTAGGATCCTCTAGATGCAGGGAGAAAGCTCGTGATCCCGACCACGGTCGAGCGGCGCGCGCGCTGGGTGCTCGACACCCTCGGGGCCCGCGACCTCGGCTTCGGTGACGACCTGCCGTATCGGGCAGAAGCATGGGAGCGCCTGGATCGCGGCGAGCGTCCGGAGGGTGACGATCTCGCCGACGCGTTCTTCCACCTGTCGCGCGTGGAGGAGCGGGACGGGTCTCCCGGGCTTCGGGACCGCCACGGACGCTTTAGCGCCGCGTCCTCGTGCCTCGACCCCGGCGAGCCGCCGCTCGAGCGGCTTCGCCGCCGCCTCGGCCTCGAGCCGCCCAGATGGGGTGGAGCTCGCTTCGCGATCGCCCTCACGCACGACGTCGACATGCCGTGGCGCTGGACGCGGCGCGGCGTGCGAGGCTCGGCGGGCCGGCTGAAGCGCCACGCGCTGGCGCGCCAGGCCGCCGGGGCGCTCCGGGAGGCGCGGGCGCTGACCGCGGTCCCTCTCCACCTGCTGCGGCGGACCGACCCGAACTGGCGCTTCGAGCGGATTCTCCGCCTCGAATCTGCCCGCGACGTTCGCTCGACGTTCTTCCTCCTGGCGGGCCACCACCACCCGGCGGACGGCGCCACCCCGGAAGCCTACGACCGGCTTCGCCCCCGGCTCGTCGAGGTCCTGGGTGCGGGCGGCGCTGAGATCGGCCTGCACGGCAGCTATACGGCCGCCGAGCACCCGGCGCGCCTCGAGGACGAAAAGCGGCTTCTGGAAGAGCTCGGGGCTCCGGTCAGCGGTCAGCGCTTTCACTACCTGAGGGTCGACCCGCATCGGAATCTGCCCGTGCTCGAGCGGCTTGGCTTCGCCTACGACACGACGCTCGGCTATGCGGAAGCACCCGGCTTCAGAGCCGGGATCGCCCAGCCCTTCCGTCCCTGGAGCTTCGAGGCGGAGCGTCCGCTCGACCTCGTCGAGATCCCGCTCGCAGCGATGGACGTGACCTTCAGCGCGCCCAGGTATCTCGGGCTGCCGGCGAGAGCGGCCGAGCGGAGGCTCCTCGACCTGGTGGACTGGGCCGCCGAGCACGGGGGCGGTTTCTCGGTCATCTGGCATAGCGAGCGCTTCGACCCCGCCACGTCGGGCGGGTGGGACCGGCTGTACCTGCGCCTGATCGACGCCGTGCGAGCTCGCGGGGGCGTCTGCATGTCCGCCGGAGAGCTGGCCGGGGAGGCCGCCGCGTGGCTTCGCTGACCCAGGCGCTGCCCTTTCGGCCTGGGGTGAGCCGCTTCGTCCTCTGGGTCGCGGCCGCACCGCTCGTGCTCCTCTTCGCGCGCCTGCTGCCGCTCGGTGGACCGGTCCCAGCCTTGCGCCTCGCGGCGGCCGGTGCCTGCGTGCTGCTGCTTCCGGGTGCGCTCCTCCTCCGCCTCACGGGCTGGCCCCGGAACCTCGGAGTTGCGGCCGCGGGCGGGCTCGCGCTCAGCCTGGCGGTGATCGGGTTCGGCCTCCTGCTCGCGTTCGCGGCGGGAGCCTCTCTGGCGCTCGTCCTGGCCGTGGTCGCGCTCTTCACCGGTGCCGCCGTCCTTCCCGCCTGGCGCGCAGCGGCGGTCCCACCGGTCCGATCGGATCTCCTGGCCGCTGGCGGCATCCTGCTCTTCGGGGCGGCCTTCGGGGCGCTCGTGTGGTGGGGCGGGGGAGATCTGCGGAGTGACGCGCTCTTCCACCTGGCGCGCGTCCGGAAGCTCGATGCCTTCGACGTCCTCTCCGTCAATGCCGTGAACGAGTTCCGGGACGGCGGCCCGCACCCCGGCTATGCGTTCCCGCTCTGGCACGCCGCGTTGGCCCTGGTCGCCCGGCTCGGGGGCGTGGATCCGACTCTGGTCGTCCAGCACCTCGCCGCCGTCCTAACGCCGCTCGCCCTTCTGCTTGCCTACGGCGCGGGCGCGACGCTCTTCCGCTCCGCGGCCGGAGGGCTCGCGGTCGCAGCCGCCCAGCTCGCCCAGCTCGCGCTCTCGCGGGGCGGAACGGGCTCGTTCGAGTCGCTCGCCCTGCCTGCGACCGTCGGGCGGATCCTGCTCTTCCCGGCCGTCCTCGCGCTCACGTTCTGGCTCCTGGAGGTGGGCTGGCGGCAGGGCGCGCCGCCCCTGGTCGCGGCCGGGCTGGCGCTGGCTGCGATCCACCCGACGTACACAATCTTCGTCTGCGTTCCGCTCGCCGGGTTCGCGTTCGCGCGCCTCCTGCTCGCCCCGGGCGATCGAGAGGGCCTCGGACGGCTCGGCATCGCTCTCGCCGCGATTGCGGTGCCGTCGGGACTCTTCTTCGCGTGGCTCTTGCCGGTCGTTCGGGACACCGGCTCCTACCGGCCCGGTGCTGAGCAGCGCGCGAGCGGAGTCGCCCACTACTCGACCCAGCTCGACGTCTTCGGCGAGAGCTTCCGGCTCGCGCCCGAGGCGATCACGCGCGCCGGGCCCGTCGTGATCGCGGCGCTCCTCGCGATCCCGCTCGCGGTCGCCGGCGCCCGTCGCCGGTGGGGTTCTTTCGTCCTGGGAGGGAGTCTCGCGGTGCTGGCGCTGCTGCTCGTCCCCGCGCTCTTCGCCTGGATCTCCGACACCGTGTCGCTCTCCCAGTCCCGCCGCCTCGCCGCGTTCCTCCCGCTCCCCTTCGCGCTCGCCGGGGCCGCGTTCCTCCTCGCCCGGCTGCGCCAGCTCGGGGTCGCGCTGGCCCTCGGCGCCGGCCTCGCGCTCGAGCTCCTGTACTCGGCCGAGCTCACGTATCGGCTGCAGCGGCCCGCGCCGGTCTGGCCCGTCTGGCTTGCCGTCACCTGCGGCGTGGCCGCTCTCATCGCGGGTGCCGTCCTCGTGCGTCGAGCCGGGCTGATGGA
This sequence comes from Gaiellaceae bacterium, assembly GCA_050998925.1. GTDB lineage: Bacteria > Actinomycetota > Thermoleophilia > Gaiellales > Gaiellaceae > DASQGA01. The sequence goes on along the minus strand of JBPCPR010000004.1, from coordinate 4,496 downwards.
CCGGCTTTCCGAGCGCTTCCCGCTCGACCGCCGCTTCGTCGCGCTCGCCGCGGCAGCCTTCGTGCTTCCGGTCGCGGTGGGCGGTCTCGCCTCCCTGGACACGTCGGCTGAGACGAGCCCGAACGCCTTGACGCCCGGGTTGCTGCAGGTGCTCGAACAGGCGCCGGCGGGCTCGGTCGTCTTTTCGCAGCTCGAGCCGTCGTACGAGGTGGCGGCCTACACGCCTCTCTACGTCGCCGCGGCCCCGCCCGGTCACGTGGCCGACACCGCAGCGAACCGGCCGTACGCGCGGCGGCGGGACGTAGTCCGTTTCTTTTCACCGCGCGCGACGGAGGACTTCCGGCGGTCGACCCTCGCCCGGTATGACGCCGACTACCTCCTGATCGACCGCTCCCGTCCGTATCCCGAGAACCTCGGTCGCGGGTTCCAGCCCGTCTACGAGGACGCGCGCTACCTGCTACTGAACGCTCGGTGACAGGGCACCGCGCCGATGCGGGGCGAGGACACGCGTCGCCAGAATGTCGGCCATGAAGCTCCTGCTCGTCACGATGTACTGGCCGCCCGCGGGTGGGGCCGGCGTCCAGCGACCGCTCAAGCTTTCCGGCCAGCTTGCGCGCCTCGGCTTCGAGGTCCACGTTCTCGCGCCCGAGGGGACCAAGTGGGTGCAGCGTGACAACACCCTGCGCGAGCCCGAGGGCGTCGCCGTCCACCGGATCAGAAACATCGGGCCGGCCGCGCGGCGCCCCGGGGAGGAGCTGCACGGGCTGCGAGGCATCGCCCGTTTCAGGCGCCAGGCGCCGCTCACGCTCCGCGCGCTGCTCGCGCCGGACGCGAGCGTGCTCTGGAATGCGACCGCGATCCCGGCGGCGCGGCGGATCGCGAAGCGGGAGGAGATCGACGTCGTCCTGACGACCTCGCCGCCCGGCTCCGTCCACCTCGTCGGTCTGGCGGTCCAGCGGCTGGGCGTACCTTGGGTCGCCGACCTCCGCGACTCGATCGCGTCGCACGCACACCGGCGGCGCGACATACGCGGCGAGCGGGCACTCGCGCGGCTCGTCGCGCGGCGGGCGGACGCGATCGTCGCCGCCTCGAGCGCCATCGACTCCGAGACGCAGGCGCTCGGCCCTCGCGGGCCGGTCGCCGCGATCCCGAACGGCTGCGACTTCGACGACTTCGACGGGCTTGCTTACCGGGCCGCGCCGCGGTTCCGGATCACGCACACGGGCGGTTTCACCGGCCGTCGCTCACCGCGCCCCTTCCTCGAAGCCCTCGCTCGCTCGGAGGCGGACGTCACCGCCCGCTTCGTCGGGGACTTCCGGGCTGCGGACCGCGAGTGGGCCGAGGGGCTCGGGCTCGGCGACCGGCTCGAACTCGTTCCGTACCTGCCGCATCGAGAGGCGCTCGCGCTCCAGCGGGATTCGGAGGCGCTGCTCCTCATCGTCCCGGAGGCAGGGGGGCGCGGCCGCGGCGTTCTTTCGGCCAAGGTCTTCGAGTACCTGGCGGCGGAGCGTCCGATCCTGGCGGTCGTCCCGCCCGACGGCGAGGCAGCTCGCCTCCTCGGCGAGACGGGCGCCGCGGTCGTAGTCGCGCCGGACGACGTCGACGGCATGGCGCGTGCGATCGCCGACCTCGAGGGCCGCTGGCGTGCCGGGAAGCTGGACGGTGCGACGCTCTCCGCCGAGGCCCGGCAGCGGCTTTCGAGGACGGCGCGCGCGGAGGAGCTCGCCGAGGTGCTCCGGAGAGTGGTGTGAAGGCCCGCGAGCACCTCCTCGACGCGCTCCTCTTCGCGACCGTCTTCGCGATCACCTTCGCGAAGGTCCGGTGGACGGTCGGTGGGCTCGACGTGAGCATCTCGGACGTCACCGCGAGCCTCTTCGTGCTCGCCTTCGCCGTCTCGAGGGTAGGGCGCCGGGACTGGTCGGTGCCGCGGACCGGTGCCGTCCTGTGCGCCTTCTTCCTCGCGTTCCTCCTCGTGTACCTGGTGGGGTTCTTCAACCTCGACACGGCTCTCGACCGGGATCAGTTCGCCAAGGGGCTCGCGAAGTTCGTCGTCCATTTCTTCTTCCTGATCGCCGCCGTGGCGCACCTTGGCCGCCACTCATCGCGGCTCTACTGGCAGACGCTCGGCTGGTTCGTCGCCGGACTGGTGGCGAACGGGGCCTACGGGCTGCTCCAGCTCGCGGTCGCCGAGACGTCCGGCGGGAATCTGGACGAGAGAGTCCTCGGGGCGATCGGCGCCTACCAGCGGGGCGGGATCAACCTCTTCGGCGTCTCCGAAGCTCTGAACATCTACCGCGTCAACGCCCTGACGCTCGATCCGAACCACCTCGGCGTCATGCTGGTGGTCCCGCTCCTCGTGCTGCTGCCGCTGTACCTGCGGCTCGAGACGGGGCACCGCCTCCGGACCCCTCTAGCCGCGCTCCTCGTCTTCTTCTCGATGGTCGAGCTGGCGACGCTTTCCCGGAGCGGGCTCCTGGGGATCGGCGTCGGCCTCGTCGTGCTCCTCATCCCCTACCGCCACCTGCTTCTGACCCCACGGGTGCTCCTGCCCCTGGGGGCGCTTGCGCTCGTGCTCGGCATCGTCGTCGCCCAGCGAACTGCGTTCTTCCAGGGCGTCCTGAGCGCGCGGACGCAGCTCAGCGGCAGCTCGGTGCAGTCGCATTTTCAGGTCTACGAGCTCGTCGGTCCCGCGATGAGCGCGCACCCGCTGTTCGGCCTCGGGCTCAACACGTTCGCCGTCTACTACGAGTTCGTCACCGGGAGGTCGAACTTCGGCCCGCACTCGTACTACATCGCGGTGCTCACCGAGACCGGAATCGTGGGTGCGGCGCTCTTCGTCGTCTACCTCGGCTACCTCGTCGACCGGCTCGGAGCCCTGCGCCGAGTCGGTCGCGCGCTGTCAGAAGGGGGTGAACGCGCCGCCCTCCGCGTGAGGCCGCTCGCCTGGGGGCTGACCGCGGCGCTCTTCGGGACGATGGCCTCGAACGCCTTCTACCTGACCATGCAGATGTACTACTTCTTCGTGTTCGCGATGCTGATCCTGGCCGCGCCTCTGGTCTTCGCGCGGCGTTGAGGGTCGTCGTCCTCACGACGTCGTACCCCCGGGACGACGACGATCCGAGCGGACACTTCATCGCCGACGCGGTGGAGCGCCTTCGCGACCGCGGCGTCGCGATCGACGTCGTCTCGCCGGCTGTCTTCGGATCGTTCGGGCTTGCCGAAGCAGGCGGGATTCCCAACAACCTCCGGCGGAGACCCTGGGCAGCTCCTCTTCTCGTCGCCGCGATGACGCGGGCAACTCGAAGGGCGGCACGGGATACCGACCTCGTGCATGCGCACTGGCTTCCCTCCGGCGCCGTCGCCGCCTTTGCGGGAAAGCCGTTCGTGGTGACGCTCCACGGGACCGACGTCGCTCTCGCCCGGCAAGTCCGGCTGCTGGCTCGGGCCGTGCTACGGCGAGCCCAGGAGGTGATCGCGGTCTCCGAGTCGCTCGCCCGGGAGGCGCGCGAGCTGGGTGCCTCGAGCCCCCGCGTGATCCCGAACGGCGTCGAGATCCCCACGGCGGTGGAGCCGGAGCGGTCTCCTCCGGAGGTTCTCTACGCGGGGAGGCTGTCGAAGGAGAAGGGCATCGAGGATCTCCTCGCTGCTGCCGCAGGCCTACGACTCGTCGTGGCAGGCGACGGACCGCTCCGCGAGCAGGTGCCGGCGGCTCTCGGATTCGTGCCACGCGACGAGCTCGGCCGCCTCTACGACCGCTCCGCGGTCGTCGTCTGCCCTTCTCGACGGGAGGGCTTCGGGCTCACGTGCGCCGAAGCGAGGGCCCACGGCCGGCCTGTCGTGGCAACCGCGGTCGGCGGGCTCGCCGAGCTCGTCGAGCACGAGGTCACCGGACTCCCCGTGCCGCCTCGAGATCCGCTCGCGCTCCGCGCCGCGGTCGATCGTCTGCTCGCGGACTCAGACCTCCGGGCGCGCCTTGGCGCAGAGGGGAGGAGGCGCGTCGCTCGCACGTGCGGCTGGGAGCAGGTGATCGATGCCACGCTCGAGACGTACGAGCGGGCGCTCCAATCACGCGTCCGCGACTGACGCACCCACCCTGGAGCCACCACGAAGGCACGAAGTCCGGCACGGCAGGTGACGGGTCCCCGGTCGGGCCGGCGTCTGCGTCCTTGCGCTTTCGGCCGCACCGGCAGACGGCCAGGCCGCCGACCGCAACGAGGCCCGCGAGAACTGCGGCCATGACCCCGGCGACCGCCCGCGACCCACGTACCTGCGGAGCCCGCTCTGGGTCGGGCGTCGGCACCGCGGTCACAGGCTCGCGACGACGGGCTGCCGCGGCGAGCCGGAGCCGCTCGGCGGATCGCGTCACAGTGGGCCTGCGCGAAGACATGCCTGGTGAGGCACCCCCTGGTGCCTGCTGGCTTCCCTGCGCGATGCGCATGCCGTACGGCTCGCGAGCGTCGGGCTCTGCCGCATCCGGGAAACGAACGGTGCTCGAC
>JBPCPR010000136.1:0-3978 GCA_050998925.1 Gaiellaceae bacterium | reverse complement strand
ACTCAGGGTGGTCCCAGTGCGTCTCGTTGAAGGCCGAGCTCGGAAGGCTGCCCGCACCCACCTGCGCGAGATAGTTCCGTGTTCCCCAGTAATCCGTCGAGAAGGTCCACTGGAGGTACTGGTCACCGTAGAAGACGCCGCCGTCGACGTTCTTCACGTTGACCGTGACGCCGGCGTCCTTCGCGTTCTGGGCGAAGACCTGCGCGCACTCGACCATGCCGGTGTCGGCCGGCGTCGTGTAGAGGTCGATGGTCAGGCCGTCTTGCCCGGCCGCGCTCAGGAGCGACTTCGCCTCGTCGAGGTCCTGCTCACGCTGCGGGAACTCGTCGCCCGCGTAGCAGGGGTCGAACGGCGAGTAGATGTCGTTTGCGATCGTGCCATGACCCGCGATGGCCTGCGCGACCATCTCCTCACGGTCGGCGATGAGACGGAACGCCTGGCGCACTCGCACGTCCTTGAACGGCTCCTGGTCGACGCGCATGCAGATCGGATCCCAGGCGCCGGTCTTCGACTCGTAGACGGCGAGGTTCTCGCGCCCCTCGATCAAGGGAATCTGCCCGTACGGCACATCGCTGATCGCGTCGAGCTGACCGCCGAGGAGGGCGTTGATCTTGGCCGTCTCCGTGGGGAAGTCGATGATCTGAACCTCGTCGAAGTACGGTTCGCCTTCGCGCCAGTAGTTCTCGTTGCGGACATGGACGCTCCGTTGGCCGGGCTGGAAGCTCTCGACCTTGTACGGCCCCGTCCCGATCGGGTCGCCCTTGCCGACGCCGTCAGGGCTGTAGCCCTCTGGCACGATCGCGTCGTAGTACTGCGAGAAGGCGTCGAGCAGCGTCGCGTCGGGGCGCGTGAGGTTCAGCGTGACCGTTCTCTCGTCGACCTTGTCGATCGCGTTGCCGTCGACCGCGGCGAAGCCCCCGTGCCCGAAGAGCCCCAGATCCGCGTCCAGGATGCGCCGGATCGAGTAGATGAGGTCGTCGGCCGTCATGGTCTTCCCGTTATGGAACTCGATCCCTTCCCGCAGGCGGATCGTCCAGCGATCCGCCGCCTCCGCGGTGATCTCCTCGGCAAGCCCGTCGACCTGGGCCACATACTCCTCGTCGAAGCGGCCCAGAGACTCGAAGGTCGCGACGAGCCGGGCGATGTCCGGCTTCGCGACGATGTGCTGCCCGTCGATGAAATCCTTGGCGGAACCGCCGGTGGTCCCGAATCGGAACGTGCCTCCGCGCTTCGGCTGGCCACTGGCGCTTGTCTCGCCGGTGCCAGTGCCGGTGGCGGTGGCGTCGTCGTCGTCGCCTCCGCACGCCGCGCCGAGCCCTCCGACGCCGGTGAGCAGCACGCCGCCGAGGGCCGCCCGCCGGAGAAGCTCCTCGCGGGTGAGCCCCCTCTCGCATGGCCCGCGCGGAATTCGATCGCTTGCATCTGACATGGGTGCCTCCTCCTCGTTTAGGCCGCTGGCTCGTTCCACACCAGGTGGGAACCGGTCTCCGTGGTCGCCTGCCCGCATTGCTGTTGCCTACGGCACAAGCGGGCGACCATAGTGCAAGAGAAGTCCGGATTCAATGGTCGGTCGCCCTCTCCGCGGCGATGTGCGTGGCGTAGGTCCGAAGCGACTGTCGGCGCGGCGCAAGGAACCGCTCCGACGTGCCGGACTCTTCGAGAAACTCGATCGCCTGCTGAAACAGCCGCGCGCCCTCGGCGGCTTCCTCGGACCAGACGTTCGTCGACTCGGCCGGGTCCTGCTCCAGGTCGTAGAGCTCGGGCGGCTCGTCGGGTCCGCCCATGACGAGCGACCAGCGGCGAGTCGACACGGTGATCGGCATGTAGCTCGCGATCCGCCGCGGCCGCGAGTCGATCGCGCTCGTCAGATCGCCCTCGGCGAAGTAGAGGGGCCAGGAGCTAACCACGAAAGGTCGGTGCTCAATCGCCTCTCCGAGGAGAACGTCCTTGAACGACCTGCCGTTCATGTCCGGGGGCGGCTCGATCCCGACGAGATCGAGAATCGTGGCCGGAATGTCGGGGGCGGTCGTCAGCGCCGAACGCCTCCCGGGCAGGACGCCAGGGGCCCGAACGACGAGCGGGACCCGCGTGAGCTCCTGGTAGAGCGGCGACCAGCCGATCGTCAGGAACCACGACTGCGAGAACCACGTGGGAACCACTGCGTCCTCGCTCAACTCCGCGCCAGGGTCGTGGACCCATTCGGCCTTCCCGAAGTAGTCGTGCTCGCCGAAGTAGAAGCCGTGATCGGACGTGAAGAGGACAACGGTGTTGCCGGCGAGCCCGAGGACGTCGAGCTTCGTGAGCAGGCGTCCGATCCACCGGTCGACCATGGTCACCTCGCCGCAGTACGTCGCGTGCGCGAGCGCAACGTCCTCTTCCGTGAGCCCCGCCTCCCGCCAGTTCCCATACGCTGGGTAGAGTTCCCGCCCGTCGTAGTCGGGCAGGTAGAGCTGCGTGTAGAAGTCGGGCGCGTCCCAGGGCTCGTGCGGATCCCACGTATCGACGTAGAGGAAGAACGGCTCACGGTAGTGCCGCTCGAGCCACTCGTCGGCGGCCGTCGTGGTGCGGGCGACGAGTCGATCCGCCTCGGAAGTCCAGGTGGAGCGGGCGTCGAGCCGCTCGGCCGGACGTGTGTCGTCGCCCTGACCGCGCACCCAGATGAAGTCGTCGAAGCCGCGGTCGTAGCCGTACCCCTCGCGGATCAGGAACGGTGTGTCGACGACGCCCATCGTCAGGTAGCCAGCCTCCGAAAGGAGAGCAGGGAGGCTCGGAAGCCCGGCCGGCAGCGGCTCCCAGCCCATGGAGGTGTACGAGCACCGGCCGGTCAGAAAGTCGGCCCTGGCGGGCATGGTCGGAAATGACGAGATGAGCTCGTGATCGAAGACGACCGACGCCTCGGCGAAGCGGTCGAGGTTCGGAGTGCGGATCGTCGGGTTTCCGTACGCGCCGAGGTGATCCCGGCGGAAGGTGTCCGACACGATCATGACCACGTTCGGGCGGTCGACCAAGCCTGTATTCCCCTCTGTTGCCTAGGGCGCAACCCGTGGAACGACGCGCAACGAGCTATACCAGACCTCAGGCCCGGATCCAAACGGTGGACGAGCCCGATCAGCCAGGAGACGACGAGGCGAGCTAGGGTCACGGCGTGGCCGCCAACCCGTTCGCGAGCCGGGGCGAATGGCTGCGCTGCGCGCTTCACGCGCACACGACGAACTCGGACGGCGAGCTCGCGCCGACGCTACTCGCGCGGCACTACGCCCGGGCCGGGTTCGACGTGCTTGCGATCACCGACCACCACGTGAGGACCTTGGAGCCGTCGACGGAGAGCCTGCTCGTCATCCCGAGCACGGAGCTCGACGCGCGTGTCCGCGCCACCGATCGCGATGCGCACGTGCTGGCCCTCGGGGTCTCCGCAGAGCCCGCTCCGCGGGGTGGAGAGCTCCTCGAGCTCGACGAGATCGTCCGCTGGGTCCGGGACGAAGGCGGCGTCCCGTTCCTCGCCCACTCGTACTGGAGCGGCCTGAGGACGGTCGATTTCGAGGCGTGCGAAGGCCTCGTCGGGATCGAGATCTACAACGCCGGGTGCGAGCTCGAGACGGGCCGCGGCCTCGCCACGCTCCACTGGGACGAGGCGCTCGAGGCCGGCCACCGCCTGCTCGGGATCGCGACTGACGACTGCCACCATCCAGGCTTCGACAGCGCCCTCGCCTGGGTCTGGGTCCGCTCGGCCGAGCGATCGGCGGAGTCCGTGCTCGCGGCGCTTCGCGAGGGAGCGTTCTACAGCTCGACCGGCCCGCGCATTCACGAGCTGACTGTCGAGGCGGACGCTGTCGTCTTCCGTTCGAGCCCGGTTCGAAGCGCCAGGCTCGTAACAGAGAGGAAGCAGGGAGCGGCCGTGGCCGCGGGACGCCTCGGCTACGTCCACGGGGCCCGTGTTCTCGAGCCGGACGACCGCGGTGAGATCACGGCCGCACGACT
>JBPCPR010000081.1:0-3751 GCA_050998925.1 Gaiellaceae bacterium | reverse complement strand
GATCTGGGCCGAGCTCACGAGCGCTCCACCCGGAGCTCCTCCGCCCGGACGCGCCCCGTCGCCGTCAGCGTCCACCGGTCCGGTTCGAGCTCGGCGGCCCAGCCACGCCGGACGAGCTCCCGCAGCGTCCTTCGAGCCGCGCCTCGGCTCGAGCCCATCACCTCGAGGACGGCCGCGGGATGCCCCCGGTCCTCCCCGCCGTGCTGCTCCGCCAGGGCGTGCAGGTTCGTGAGCACCGCCTCGACGCGGAGGCGTCCACGGCTCCGCCGGTCGTCGATCCAGCGCCGGAGGAGCCCCCGTCGCGGCGCAAGGAGAAACGAGACGATCACGATGGCCGTCACGCAGAGGACGATCGTCGGTCCGGTCGGGAGCCGTTCCACTCGGCTCGAGATCACGGCTCCGGTCACACCTGCCAGTGCGCCGAAGCCGGCGGCGAGAAGAACCATTGGGCCCAGGCGATCGGTCCATTGCCGAGCGGCGGCGCCCGGCGCGACCACCATCGCGCTCATGAGGACGACCCCGACGGTCTGGAGGCCGACGACGATCGCGACGACCAGGAGCCCGGTGAGCACGACGTCGAGGGCCCGCATGGGGAAGCCGAGGCTCGCCCCGTAGCCCGGGTCGAACGAGAGGAGCTTCATCTCCTTCCAGAGCGCCGCGAGGATGAGGAGCGTCGGGCCACCCAGCATCGCCATCGTGATCACGTCACGCTCGAGGAGCCCTGCAGCCTGGCCGAAGAGGAACCGATCGAGCCCCGCCTGGGTGGCGTCGGGCTGCTTCTGGATCACGGTCAGGACGACGAGGCCCGCGCCGAAGAAGACCGAGAGGACGATCCCGAGCGCGCTGTCGTACTTGATGCGCGTCGTTCGCACGATCACCATGACCGCGAGCGTCGCGAGCCAGCCCGCGACCGCGGCTCCGAGCACGAGGACGAGCGGCGCCTTGCTCCCGGTCAGGAGGAAGGCGAGAGCGATCCCGGGCAGGGCCGCATGGGAGACCGCATCGCCGAGGAGGCTCTGCCGGCGGAGCACCGCGAAGGCCCCCAGCGAGCCGCTCACGATCCCGAGTGTCGCCGACCCCAGGGCGACCGTGCGGAGCGTGTAGTCGGTGAAGAGGTCGGGCAGCATCTAGCCCGCTTCGCTCGCCGCCTTTCGCTCCCCGTTCACGCCGCGGTCGAGGAACGCGACGCGGCCCCCGTAGGCGAGGCGGAGGTTCTCTTCCGTGAACGCCTCGTCCACCGGGCCGCTCGCGATCCGGCGGACGTTCAGGAGCGTGACCCAGTCGAAGTACTCCGGGACGGTCTGCAGGTCGTGGTGGACGACGACGAGCGTCTTGCCGGCCTTCCGGAGCTCCCGGAGAATCTCCACGACCGCCCGCTCGGTGGTCGCGTCGACGCCCTGGAACGGCTCGTCCATCAGGTAGATGTCGGTGTCCTGCACCAAAGCGCGCGCGAGGAAGACACGCTGTTGCTGTCCTCCGGACAGTTGGCTGATCTGGCGGTCGGCGAGCGCCTCCATGCCGACCTTGGCGAGCGCCTCGAGCGCCGCAGCCCGCTCGTGCCGTCCGGGCCGCCTCACCCACCCGAGCGTCTCGTACCGGCCCATCATGACTACGTCGAGGACGCTCGTCGGGAAGTCCCAGTCCACGCTTCCCCGCTGCGGGACGTAGCCGACGTGCCGCCGCCGCTCCGCATACGTGCCGCCCTGGACGAGCACCTGGCCTGCCGCGGGACGGACCAGGCCGAGGATCGCCTTGACGAGGGTCGTCTTGCCGGCGCCGTTCGGCCCCACGATCGCCATCAGGACGCCTTCCGGCACGGTCAAGTCGACGTCCCACAGAACCGGCTTGTCCCGATAGGCGACGGTCAGGTCGGTGATCTCGATCGCGGCGCTCAGGGTGCGACCTCCCGATTCAGCGCACCCACGATGGTGCGGATGTTGTGGAGGACCATCCCCACGTACGTTCCCTCCGGGGTTCCGGGGTCGCCCATCGCGTCCGAGTAGAGCTGCCCGCCGATCTCCACGTCGAACCCGCGGCTTCGGACGGCCTCCCTCACCGCCTCGATCGTTCGCTGAGAGACGGACGACTCGACGAAGACCGCGGGAATGCGCCGGTCGGCGATGAACCGCGCCAGGTCCTGGACGTCGGCGGTGCCAGCCTCCGTCGCAGTGCTGATCCCTTGCAAGCCCCTGACCTCGAACCCATAGGCGCGGCCGAAGTAGTTGAAGGCGTCGTGTGCGGTCACGAGCACGCGGCGGTCCTCGGGCACCGTCGCCGCGAGCGCTCGCACCTCGCGGTCGAGATCCTCGAGGTCCGCGAGATAGAGGTCGGCGTTTTGGCGGTAGAGATCTCTGTGCGACGGATCGAGCTCCTCCATGGTGTCGCGGACGGTCCGGGCCGCCTCCATCCAGTAGCGGACGTCGAACCAGACGTGCGGGTCGTAGGCACCGGCGAACTCCGGCGGGCGCAAGAGCTCGGACCGCGGCAGCCGGTCGGTCACGGCGGCGGTGATCACGCCGCCTTCCAGGCGCTCCAGGACGTCGCTCATCTTCGCCTCGAGGTGCAGCCCGTTGAAGAAGATCACGTCCGCGTCGACCAGGTCCTGGACGTCCCCCTCGCTCGCCTTGTAGAGGTGGGGGTCGATGCCCGGGCCCATGAGCGTGCTGAGCTCGACGCGGTCGCCGGCGATGTTGGCGACGATGTCGCCGACCATCCCCGTCGTCGCCACCGCCTGGATCGTTCGGCCGGAGACGTCCGGCGCCGTCGTCGCGCTGACCTTCGCGCAGCCGGTCACGAGAACGGGGAATAGCAACAGCGCGCACCATAGTTTAGACACGCAAAAACTATAGTTCGTGCACCTTCTGTCACGGCGCGGGACGATCTGGGTCGCTGTTCGGGGAAAACTGGAGTAGAGAATCGCTAGGGCTACGCTCTGGCGTGGCCGTTCACGTCCAGACCCTCACGCCGATTCTCGCGTCGCGTGACCGGGAGCGTCTCGTTCGGCGAGCGAAGCTTCTGGCTTGGGGCGGCATCGGCTGGCACTCCATCGAGTGCGTGGTCGCCATCGTCGCCGGCGTGGCGGCCTCCTCGATCGCGCTCATCGGCTTCGGCGTGGATAGCCTCATCGAGTCGGTCGCAGGCTTTGTCGTGCTCTGGCGCTTCGCGGAACGTCGCTCCGGTTCCGAAGCCGCCGAGCGGCGGGCTCAGCAGCTGATCGCGGTGAGCTTCTTTCTCCTGGCCGCGTACGTCGGGGCAGAGGCGATCCGAACCGTAGTCGCGGGCGACCGTCCAGAGGCGAGCTGGGTGGGGATCGGGCTTGCGGCCTTCACCGCGCCGACGATGCCATTGCTCGCGATCGCAAAGCGCCGTGTCGGCAACCGGCTCGGTTCTGCGGCAACGGTGCAGGAGGGCGTCCAGAACATGGTCTGCGCCTACCTCTCGGTCGCCCTCCTGGTCGGCCTGCTCGCCAACGCGCTCTTCGGCTTGTGGTGGGCAGACCCGGTGGCGGCGCTCTTCTTCGCGGCCGTCGCCTTGCGCGAGGGCCGCAAGAGCTGGCGCGGCAAGGGCTGCTGCGATGCGTGCTGAGAACCGGCGAGTTGCACCCTCCCTCACGGCGTAGGTAGGGCTCCCACCCGGGGTCGACGCGGCCGCTAGAGTCTTCGTTCCATGGGACGTGGCTCGAGGGCGATTCGTCGCTGGCAAAACGACCGGCAGCGAAAGAAGAAGGCACGTGACAAGCGCCAGACGGGCT
>JBPCPR010000215.1:0-3532 GCA_050998925.1 Gaiellaceae bacterium | reverse complement strand
ACGGCGTCGCACCACGTGGTCGAGGGCTGGCGGATCGGCCGCGTCGTTCGGTAGATGACGACGCCCTCGGGATGGTCGAGCAGATGCTCGCCGACGGGCAGGTCGGCACGGACCTGGATGCCGTGTTCGCCCAGCTGCCCGGCGGGGCCGATCCCCGAGAGGAGGAGCAGCTTCGCCGAGTCGAAGACGCCGCACGAGACGATCACTTCGCGCCGCGCGGACACCTCGCCGCCGGATGCCTCGACCCCGGTCGCGCTCCCTTCCTCGTCCAGGAGGACGCGAAGGGCCTGCACTCCCGTCCTGACCTCGAGGTTCCGAGGGAGCGCCGAGAGGGGGTGCAGGTACGAGACGGAGCTAGACCGCCGCAGCTTGCCCCTCGCGTTCACGGGGACCCAGCCCGTGCCCTCCCGGCCACCGTCGGCATCCCAGGTGTGCTCCGGGTAGCCGGCCTCCTTGCACGCCTCGATGAAGGCCGCGGCGGCGTCGTTGTCCGGCGAGTCGTGCTCGAGGCCGGTCCGCTCGAGGACACGGTCGTAGTAGCTTCGCGTCCCCTCGGGTCCCCAGCCGGTGGCACCTGCCGCCTCCCAGGCGCGAAGGTCGTAGTCAGGCGCTCGCCAGGCCTGGCACACGTTGTGGGAGCTGCAGCCGCCGAGCACCCGCGCCCGGCTCTGGCGGATGTCGCTGTTGCCGCGCTCCTGGGGCTCGATCGCGTAGTCGTAGTCGTACTCGGACTGCAGGAGCTCGGGCCAGCGCGGGAGCTCGAGGATCTCGGGCCTACCCTCGTCCGAGGGGCCCGCTTCAAGCAGGCAGACGCTCGTGCCGGCGTCCTCGGCGAGCCGCGCTGCGAGCACCGCTCCGGCTGACCCGCCGCCGACGATCACGTAGTCGAATTCGTCTGCCATGCGAGCGTCCTCCTCCGATCGGATCCAGGAGACCCTACAGCGCCGCTTGTGGCCTTTCATGCAGCTTGCAAGTCAGGGCTAGGAAAGGAAGAATCGTGGCACCGCCCGAACCTAGGAGGCCCTCAGAAATGGCGCGTGATCCGAGGCACGACATCCTCTTCGAGCCGATCCAGCTCGGACCGGTGACGATGAAGAACCGCTTTTACCAGATCCCCCACTGCAACGGATTCGGCTCCGAGAAGCCCTTGAACCAGGCTTACTTCCGGGCGATGAAGGCGGAGGGCGGCTACGGCGCCTGCTGCACCGAGTACTGCTCGATCTCCCCCGAGTCCGACGACACGCACCGAGTCTCGGCCCGGATCTGGGACGACGACGACATCAAAAACCTCTCGGTCATGTGCGACATGCTCCACGAGCACGACTCCCTCGCGGCCTGCGAGCTCTGGTACGGCGGCCCGCACGCCCCCTGCATGGAGACGCGCGCGGTCCCCCGTGGCCCCTCGCAGATCCCGAGCGACTTCGAGCACCTGACCTACTGCAAGGAGATGGACAAGGACGACATCCGCGAGGTGCAGCAGCTCTACGTCGACGCCGCGAAGCGGGCCCGCACCGCGGGGTTCGACATCGTCTACGTCTACGGGTCGCACTCCTACCTGCCGCAGCAGTTCCTGACGCCGTTCTACAACAAGCGGACTGACGAGTACGGTGGCTCGTTCGAGAACCGCGCCCGCTTCTGGCGCGAGACGATCGAGCAGGTCAAGGAGGCCGTCGGCGACACCTGCGCCATCTGCGTCCGCATGTCGACGGACATGTTCATGGGCGAGCCCGGCACCCAGCTCGAGCGCGACTGCGTCCCGTTCGTCGAGATGTGCGACGACATCGTGGACGTCTGGGACATCAACGTCTCGGGCATCGCCGAGTGGGGCGAGGACGCCACGCCTTCCCGCTTCTACCCATCGGGGCGCATGCTGCCCTGGCAGAAGCGGATCAAGGAGGTCGCGAAGAAGCCGGTGCTGGGCGTCGGCCGCTTCGTCGACCCGAACCAGATGGTGGAGGCGATCGAGTCCGGTTGCCTCGACATCATCGCGACCTGCCGGCCCTCGATCTCCGATCCGTTCCTCCCGAAGAAGATCGACGAGGGGCGGCTCGACGACATCCGCGAGTGCATCGGCTGCAACATCTGCATCTCCCGCTGGGAGATCGGCGGCCCGCCGCTCATCTGCACGCAGAACGCGACCGCGGGCGAGGAGTACCGCCGCGGCTGGCATCCGGAGAAGTTCTCGCGGGCGGAGAACGCCGACAACGACGTGCTCGTGATCGGCTCGGGCCCGGCCGGCATGGAGTGCGCGATGGTGCTCGGAAAGCGCGGCATGCGCCGCGTCCACCTGGTCGAGGCGCAGGACGACATGGGCGGCATTATGCGCTTTGTTTCGCAGCTCCCCGGGCTCGGCGAGTGGGCCCGCGTCGTCAACTATCGCCGCATCCAGATCGACAAGCTGAAGAACGTCGAGTTCATCCCGAACACCGAGCTCGACGCCGACGGCGTCAAGGACTACGGCGCCGAGATCGTGGTCGTCGCGACCGGCGCGTACTGGGCGACCGACGGCCTGAACGGCTGCACCCACGACACGATCCCGGGCGCGGACGCGAGCCAGCCGTGGTGCCTGACTCCCGAGCAGATCATGCGAGACGGGAAAGAGGTGCCCGCCGACAAGGTGCTGATCGTCGACGACGACGGGTACTACATGGGCCCCTCGCTGGCCGAGAAGCTCGCCCTCGACGGCAAGCAGGTCACGCTCATGACCCACCTCGGGCATATCGGGCCGTACATGCACTTCACGCTCGAAGCCCCGAACATGCACCGGAAGCTCCACAAGCTGAAGGTCGAGATGGTCACGTACCAGATCCCGACCCAGATGGAGCAGGGCAAGGTCACCTCGGCACACGTCTTCGACGAGGAACACCTGACCGAGTGGGGCGTGGACGCGGTCGTCCTCGTGACCCAGCGCCGCTCGAACGAGGCGCTCTTCCGCGAGCTCAAGGACCGGATCGGCCTGGACGCGCTGGAGGCCGAGGGCATCACGGGCCTCTACCGGATCGGCGACTGCGAGGCTCCGCGCCTGACGGCGGACTGCGTGTTCTCCGGTCACCGGCTCGCCCGCGAGATCGACTCGGACGACCCGGCGACGCCGAAGCCCTTCATCCGCGAGCGGCGGGTGATCGAGCGCGAGGAGGCGGGCTCGCTGACGGGCGCGGCGATCTAGAGGTGCCACGGCGGGGGGTCGAGGTCCGATGAAGATCGTCGTCTGCGCGAAGCAGGTGGGGACACTCGGGGACGAGGTCGAGTTCACCGACGACGAGCGAGGTGTCGACCCGGACTTCCTCGACTTCGCCCTGAACGAAGGGGACACCTTCGCGACCGAGGAGGCGCTCCAGATCCGGGAGCGCCTCGGCGGGGACGGCGAGGTGGTGGTCGTCACCGCAGGCGATGAGGACGCGGAGGAGGCCATGCGCCGCTGCCTCGCCATGGGAGCCGATCGCGGCGTCCGGATCGCGATCGACGAGATCGCCGATCGCGATCCGATCTCGATCGCCCGGGCCCTAGCCCAGGTGGTGGAGAGAGAGCAGCC
>JBPCPR010000201.1:0-3241 GCA_050998925.1 Gaiellaceae bacterium | reverse complement strand
CGGCCCATGAGCGGGGCCCAGCCAGAGCCCGTCGTACGTCTTCAGGAGCTGCTCGCCCGCCTGGAGGCGACTTTGGCCGAGCTCGAAGGGACGGAGGACTCCGAGGTCGCCGTCGAGAGGCTCGCCGACATGGCGGAGCTGGCGAAGCAGGTCCAGTCCGAGATCGACAGAGCGAAGCGGGAAGGCCCGGATGCTCTCCCCTGAGGAGCTACGCGGACTCGTCGAGCGCTTCCTCGGCGAGCTTCCGTTTACGGCCGAGCTCGGGCAGCTGGAGGAGGCGCTCCGCTATTCGCTCCTGGGTGGCGGCAAACGCATCCGACCGGTGCTCTGCCTCGCGACGGGTGAGGCCCTTGGCCGGCCACCGGACGAGATGCTCCCGGCCGCGTGCTCCCTCGAGCTCGTGCACACGTTCAGCCTGGTCCACGACGACCTGCCTGCGCTCGACGACGACGATCTGAGGCGAGGGCAGCCGAGCTCCCATGTCCGGTTCGGCGAGGACGTGGCCATCCTGGCGGGAGACGCTCTGCTCGCCGAGGCGCTTCGCCTGGCCCTTCGCTACCCGGAGCCCGATGTCGCGCGCGAGCTCGCCAATGCCACCCTCGGCATGATCGGCGGCCAGTATCTGGACGTGACCACGAACGGGGCTCTCGACGAGCAAGCTCTCCGGGAGTTGCACGAGCTGAAGACGGGACGCCTCCTGGAGGCGTCCGTGGTGATGGCGACGGCCGTGGCCCGGTTGTCTTCGGCCGAGCGGGCTCCCTGGAGCGCGTTCGGAAGAGAGCTCGGCCTTCTCTTCCAGATCGTGGACGACGTCCTCGATGCGACCGGGACCGCCGAGGAGCTCGGAAAGACGCCGGGGAAGGACGAAGCCGCCGGGAAGGTCACGTACGTCTCCCTCCACGGGCTCGAGCGGGCTCGTGCGCTGGCCGACGAAGCCCGAGTGCGCGTCGAGGCGTCCGTCGAGGCACTTCCGGCCGACACGGCCGTTCTCGCCGAGCTCGTATCGGCCATCAGGGAACGACGAGCCTGACGAGCTAGGCTCCCTCCATGAAGAAGAGGCTCGACGTTGTCCTCGTCGAGCGCGGGCTGGCCGAGAGCCGTTCCCAGGCGCAGGCGCTCGTGCTCGCCGGTCGCGTGCCCGGATTCACGAAGGCCGGAATGCCGGTGGACGAGGCCGTCGAGCTGGCCGTCGACGTTCCTCCGCGCTTCGTGTCCAGGGGCGGTGTGAAGCTCGCGAACGCCCTCGAGCACTTCGAGCTCGACGTGACGGGCGAGGATTGCCTCGACGTCGGCGCATCGACCGGTGGCTTTACAGACTGCCTGCTCCAAGCTGGTGCGGCGAGGGTCTGCGCCGTGGACGTCGGGTATGGACAGCTGCATCCGAAGCTGCGCGGCGATCCTCGGGTCACGGTGCTCGAGCGCACGAACGTGCGCGGTCTCCAGGCCGGCGGTCTCCCGTTCGCACCGACCTTCCTGACCTGCGACGTGTCGTTCATCGGGCTCGACAAAGCGCTGCCGCCCGCGCTCGCGTGCGCGGCACCGGGGTGGCGGGCGGTCGTCCTCGTGAAGCCGCAGTTCGAAGCCGGTCCCGGAGAGGTGGGCAAGGGCGGCGTCGTCCGCGACCCCGAGCTTCGGCAGCGGATCGTGGACCGCGTCGTCAGCCAGGTGCCCGACTGGGGCGGCCGAGTCGTCGGAGTCGTCGATTCCGGCCTACCCGGGCCGAAGGGAAACCGAGAGTCCTTCCTCCATGTCGTCGACGCGAGCTGAGACCGTGAGCTCCAGGCCCCGCGTGATTGCCCGCACGGCGCTCGTGACGGACGGTCGTCCCGAAACGGATTCGACCGCCGCCGCGACCGTGGAGCGGGTCGCTGCCGAAGGAGGCGTCGAGCTGGTCGAGCCTGGGGCGGAGGCCGATGTCGTGATCTCGCTCGGAGGCGACGGGACGATGCTCCGGGCCCTGCACGCGAAGCTCGGCAGCGGGACGCCGGTCTTCGGCTTCAACTTCGGGCGGGTCGGGTTCCTGACGAGCGCGGCCGGCGACGAGCTCGAGACCGTGCTCCCGAGAGTCTTCGCCGGGGATTTCGACGTCGTGGCCCTCTGCACCCTCGAGGCCCACCTTCCCGGCGGCACCGAGACGGCGGTCAACGACATCGTCGCGACCAGCGCGAGGCCCGGCCGCATGATCGAGCTCGGCTGGGAGATCGGCGGCGAGACGCTCGCCGACCAGCCCTGCGACGGGATGATCTGCTCGACGCCGTCGGGTTCGACGGCCTACAACCTCTCGAACGGCGGACCGGTGATGATGTGGGGGCTCGACGCGATGGCGATCACCTTCGTCGCCCCCCACTCGCTGCACGCCCGCCCGATCGTGGTACCGCCGGGGCAGAGTCTCCGGATCTCGAACCTGACCGCCGGCGGCCCGGTCTCGGTCCTCGCCGACGGCCGCGGTTGTGCCGAGCTCGCGACGGGGGAGACGCTCGAGGTCGCCCTGGGCCCCGAGAAGTGCCTGCTCGCCCACCTGCCGGAAGTCAGCTTCTTCACCCGGTACCACGACGTTTTTCCCTAGTGCTTCGCTCCCTCCGCATCGAGAATTTCGTCCTCATCCGCGAGGCTGACCTCGCCTTCGGGCCGGGCCTGAACGCCGTCACGGGAGAGACCGGCGCCGGGAAGACGATCCTGGCCCAGGCGCTGGGGCTTCTGCTGGGGGCGCGCGGGGACGCGGGCTACGTGGGCCCCGGTGCGCAGGAGGCCTACGTCGAGGCGGAGCTCGACCTCCCCGAGGGGATCCTCGACGACGACGAGCTCGCCACGCTTCGCGAGCTGCGGCCCGAGGGGGAGGGGGGCCTCGTCGCCGACCGGCGGGTCTTCGCCGACGGGCGAACTCGCGCGTATGCATGGGGACGTACGGTGCCGCGCGAGGAGCTTGCGCTCGCCGTCGATCGTCTGCTCGCCATGTCCGGCCAGTTCGAGCAGCGCCGCCTCTCGAGGCCCGGCTTCCAGCTCGACCTCCTCGACGCCTTCGTCGGGGACGAGCAGCTTCGCCGAAGGGGCGAGCTCGCGCGCGCCTGGCGTACGCTCGTAGCGGCCCGGCGGGCCCGGGACGAGCTCGCGCTGGCGGAGGAGGGGCGCGCCGCCCGGCTCGAAGAGCTGCGGCAGCTCGTCGAGCGCACCGAGGGCTTCGACACCGGCAGCGAGGAGCGGCTGCAGGCCGAGCGGCTTCGGCTCCGGCATGCCGTCGATC
>JBPCPR010000152.1:0-5378 GCA_050998925.1 Gaiellaceae bacterium | reverse complement strand
GGGGTGCGTTGAGGACGTGTAGGAGCGGATCCTCGACCCGCTCGGCCTCTCCCGGACGACGTGGGCTCCGAGTGGCTCGAGGGCCCAGGGGTAATTCGTGGGGCCGTACTCGGACACGCTCAAGCCTGAGCCCGACGACTTCGACCTCCTGGGGGCCACGTCGGCAGGCCAGCTTTGGAGCACCGCTGGCGACTTGTGCCGCTGGGGCTCCTTCCTGGCGGATCCCGTGTCCGAGGTGCTGGCGCCCGCGACCGTCGAGGAGCTGCACTCGGTCCACGTCATGCTGGACGACCGCTGGCAGGAGGCCTGGGGGCTCGGACTCGGCCTCGTGCGGGACGGCGAGCGGATCCTGGCCGGGCACGCGGGCGGCATGCCGGGCCACCTCTCCGGGTTCGTGTACTCGCGGCGGGACGGCATCTCTGCTGCCGCGCTGACCAACGCCGGCGCCGACATGCAGGCGCTGGCCGTCCGCCTCGCCGTCTGTGCGATCAACGCGCTACCAGCGGAGCCGGAGCCCTGGGCCCCTGCCGGGCCCCCGCCGCCCGAGGTGGCTGGGATCCTCGGCCGCTGGTGGTCGGAGGGAGAGGAATCCGTCTTCAGCTTCCGGGACGGACGTCTGCAGGCGCGCCTGGCTCACGACCCCCCAGACGAGCAGCCTTCCGTCTTCGAGCCGGACGGGCGGGACCGCTTCCGCGCCGTCTCGGGCCGAGAGCGGGGCGAGCTCCTTCGCGCCGTCCGTGACGACGCCGACGAGGTCGTCAAGCTCTACTGGGCGACGTACGCGTTCCACCGCGAGCCCTACACCTTCGGCCCGTAGCCGTGCCGCTCTTTCTCTGCAAGGAGTGCGGGACGCAGTTCCCCGAGAGCGAAGCCCCACCTGCGGCGTGTCCGATCTGCGAGGACGAGCGCCAGTACGTCCCGTCGGAGGGGCAGCGCTGGACGGCGCTCTCGGAGCTGCGCGCCTCGCACCGGGCCGAGATCCGCGAGGAGGAGCCCGGCCTCACCGGCATCGGCGGGGAACCCTCCTTCGCGATCGGCCAGCGCGCCCTGCTCGTCCAGGCGCCCGCAGGCAACGTCCTCTGGGACTGCATTTCTTTCCTCGACGACGAGATCGTGGAGCGGGTCGAGGGGCTGGGCGGTATCGCGGCCATCTCGATCTCGCACCCCCATTACTACTCCTCCATGGTCGAGTGGGCGGAGGCTTTCGACGCGCCCGTCTATCTGCACGCTGCCGACCGGGAATGGGTCCTGCGACCGAGCGATCGCGTCGTCTTCTGGGAGGGTGAGACGCGGGAGCTCGGGCCGGGGCTCACGCTCGTCCGCTGCGGCGGTCACTACGAGGGCGGCACGGTGCTCCACTGGGCGGCGGGGGCGAAGGGGAGAGGCGCCCTGCTCGCGGGCGACATCGTGCAAGTGATCCCGGATCGCGCCTGGGTGAGCTTCATGTACAGCTATCCGAACCTGATCCCTCTGGACGGGCCCGCGATCCGTGGGATCGTGGCAGCCCTCGAGCCATTCGACTTCGACCGGATACACGGCGCCTGGTGGGGGTGGGTCGTCGAGGCGGACGGGAAGGGCGTGGTCGCCCGCTCGGCGGAGCGCTATCTGAAGGCCATCGGCGGCTAGGGCGGAGCGCGTGGCGCCCGAGGGCCGATTCGCCGGCATCCGTCTCATCCTGGCCGAGAGGCCGGTGCGCGCGATCATCGCGCTCGCCTTCCTCGTCATGCTCGGGTTCGGCGTCGTCCTGCCGATCCTCGTCCTCTACGCGCGCTCGTTCGGCGTCGGGTACGGAGCGGCGGGACTCTTCGTCTCCGCCTTCGCCCTCGTCCGCCTCGGCGCCGATCTCGTTGCGGGGCCGCTCGTCGACCGCTACGGAGAGCGCCGTGCGGCCGCCTCCGGGATGGCGATCACGGCGATCGCGTCCCTGGCTGCGGGGCTTGCGCCGACGTTCGAGCTCGCGCTCGTCTTCTGGAGCGCCGGCGGCGCCGGGTCGGCAGTCCTGTTCGCGGCCTTCTACAGCTATCTCCTGAAGGTCGTCCCGTCCGACCGCATGGCACGGACGCTCGGGATCTTCTACGGCTCCTTCAACGGCGGCATGGTCGCCGGCGGGCTGGCCGGCGGTATCGTCGCCCACTACCTCGGGCTGGCTGCTCCGCTCCTCCTCTACGCGGGCATCCTCGCCGTCGCCGCCATCGCGTACCTGCGCTTCGTCCCGGATCCCGCCGGGCCCGCGCAGGAGCCTCCGATGTCCACGCAGCAGGCGGAGCTCGAGCGCGACATGCCGATCCTGCGCCGGAGCCGGACGACGCTGGCCCGGCTCTTCCGGACGCGCGGCTTTGCCACGGTGCTGGTCGTCAACCTCGCCTACCTCTGGATGGTCGCGGCCGTGTTCGACACGCTCGTACCGCTGTTCGGGCAGGAAGATCTCGGGATGTCGACCGTGGCGATCGGCGCCGTGTTCGCCGTCGCGCTCGCGACCGAGTTCGTCGTGCTCTATCCCGCGGGCACGGCCGCGGACCGCCGCGGACGAAAGCCGGTGCTCCTGCCGGCGCTCGTCGGCCTCGCCGTCATCACCGTGGTCGTGGGCTGGGCGCCGACTCCGGTTCTCCTCGGAGTCGGGATGGCGTTCCTCGGCATCGCGGCCGGCTTCGCCGGGGTTCCGCCCGCGGCCATGCTCGCCGACCTGACGCCGAGCCACGGCTCCGGTACGGCGGTGGGCGCCTTCCGCTTCTCTGGCGATCTCGGGCTCCTGCTCGGTCCGCTGGTCGCCGGCCTCACGATCGACGCGTTCGGCTTCCGGGAGGCGTTCGCGATCGCCGCGATTCCGACGATCGTGGCTCTCGTGCTCGTCGCGCGAACGCCGGAGACCATGCCGGCCCGGGCTCCCGCGTAGATTGCGGGTGCCTGGGCCTGCGCTACCTACTCGTACTGGAGCGCTCTGAGGACGTTCAGCTTCGCGGCCCGGCGAGCCGGCACGATCGCGGCGACGATCCCGACGATGACGGCCACGAGCGCGAAGATCACCAACTGGGTCACCGGGATCGAGAACGCGACCTCGAACTGCGAGAGGGCCCGCGTCACGAGCGCGGCGAGGAAGACGCCGAGCGGGAGCCCGAGCGCCGCTCCGATCAGCGCGGTGATCACGCTCTCGTGTCGCACCATGCGCCGAACCTGCCGCCGCGTCATGCCGACAGCCCGCAGCATCCCGAGCTCGCGCGTCCGCTCGAAGACGGTCAGCACGAGCGTGTTGATCATGCCGAACACGCTCACGATGACGGAGAGGGCGAGCAGGACGTAGAGCAGGAGCAGAAACTGACTGAACTCCTCGTCCTGGGACGTGATCCACGCCTCACGCGTCCGGACGTTGGCG
The DNA here is from genome assembly GCA_050998925.1 of Gaiellaceae bacterium. Lineage (GTDB taxonomy): Bacteria > Actinomycetota > Thermoleophilia > Gaiellales > Gaiellaceae > DASQGA01. Next base: position 2,008 of record JBPCPR010000152.1, on the reverse strand, counting down.
TCCGGGAAGTCCGCGGTCGCCTGCACGAGCCCCGCCGTCGTCGCGGGCTCGTCGTTCGCCGTGTTCACGAAGACGAACCAGTTCCGCGGGCGCTCGTACAGCGAGTCGAACGTCGCCTGCGAGATCGACGCGCTTCCGAGCAGCGGGTAGAACGGCGGCGGCTTGTAGATCCCGCGAACCACCAGATCGGCCTCGGTAGCGGCAGGGGTAACGAGCTTCAAGCTGTCGCCGACCTCGAGGCTCTTGTCCTCGGCGAAATCCTTGGCGACGATGGCTCCGTTCTGACCGAGGTCGCCGAGCACGGCGTTCGAGCCGCTTTCCCACTCGAAGACGTAGGCCTCGTCGATGTCGTCCGGGTCGATGCCGGTGACGTACTGCGCCGATCCGGCGATCTTGCCGAGCTCCGCGCGAACCGACGTCACGAGCTCGGCTTCCGACGAGTCGCCGAGCGCGTCGGCAGCGCCGGTGACGAAGGGCGAGTAGCCGTCCTGCGCCGTGACCACGTAGTCGGCCTTGATCTGGTCCTCGATCGCCCCGCGGTTCGACTCCTTCATCCCGTTGGCGAGTACTCCGATGAAGGTGACGAGCGCAACGCCGATCATGAGCGCGGCTGCGGTCGAGGCCGTGCGCCCTGGATTCCGCATCGAGTTCCCCTTGGCCAGCCGTCCTGCGGCTCCGCCGACCCGCTGTGCGGGCCACCCGAGAATCGACGCGAGCGGCTTGACCAGATGCGAGGAGATCATGGCGACGCCGGTGAAGAGCGCGAGGACTCCGCCTGCGATCGAAAGCAGCCTCGGCGCGGTGCCGAGCTCGTCCTTGAACATCGCCAGGGCGAGAGCGGCGATCCCGATCGCGATGACCGTGATCGCGACGTAGGGCACGAACGGCGAGAACCGCGACTTCGGAAGCTGGGCTCCCTCGCGGACCGCCGCGATCGGCGGTACGCGGGTCGCCCGGAGCGCCGGGAAGATCCCCGCCACGAGCGTCACCACGACGCCGATGAGCATCGAGACGACGATCGTGCGGGTCCCGAACACGAGCCCCTGGGTCGGGAGGTCGAGGTTGAGCGCTTTGAAGAGCGCATTCAGCCCCGCGGCGAGCCCGAGGCCGGCGAACAGGCCGATCAGCGCTGCCACGAAGCCGATCACGAGCGCTTCGAGCACGACGGACTGCATGAGCTGGCGCCGTGAGGCGCCGATCGTCCGGAGGGTCGCGAACTCGCGAGTCCGCTGGGCAACCGTGATCGAGAAGGTGTTGAAGATCACGAACGCGCCGACGAAGAGCGCGATGCCGGCGAAGGACAGCAGGAAGTACCGGATGAACTGGGTGAACTCGACCGACTCGAGATCCTTGTCGGCCTGCTGGCCACCGGTCCGTACGGTCACGTCCGAGCCGAGCGCCTGGCGCACCTCGGTCTGGAGCTGCACGGGCGTGACGCCGTTCTTCGCGGCCACGGAGATCGCGTCGAGCTGGCCTTCGCGCTCGAGGAGGCGCTGCGCCTCGGGAATCATGAAGAGGGTGAACGTCGCAGTCCCGAGGGACTCGACCTCGCCGTACCGGGCGAGCCCGACGACCTCGAACTCTTCGACAGGCAGGAGCGTCGCGATCTTGACGGTGTCGCCGATCCCGTAGCCCTCGTTGTCGGCCGCCGCCGCGTCGAGGACGACCTCGCCGTCAGCCTGCGCCCAGGTGCCCTCGACTAGCTTCAAGGGGTTGAAGCGCTGCTCGGCCGGGTCGATGCCGAAGCCGAAGGAGGGCGCACCGCCGGTGTTCACGGCCTTGCCTTCCTTGGTCAGGAGCTTCGTGCTGGTTTGGTCGAGGACGCTGCCTGTTGCGGCCTCGACGCCCGGGAGCGCGCGCACCTCGTCGAGCGTCCCCTCCGGGATCAGCTGCGCCTCCGTAGTGTCCCCCTGGAACGAGATGTCCGCCGTCTTGCCGGACACGACGACGTCCGTGTTGGCGTAGGACTCCTGGAAGATCCCGTTGAACGCCTTGTCGATCGTGTCGG
>JBPCPR010000114.1:0-9667 GCA_050998925.1 Gaiellaceae bacterium | reverse complement strand
ACCCTGCTCCGACCCTCGCCGTTAGCCCCGACGGACAGCGGCTTGCGGTTACACAGGGCAACGGACGTGTTGGCGTCCTCGAGTTGGCGACCGCCCGAAGGGTCTTCGAGCCGCCGAGGGGCGAGCGCGTTCTCGACGTCGCGTGGAGCCCCGACGGGCGCGAGCTGGCATCGGCGGCCCAGCGGGGCCAGGTCGCTTCGTGGAGTGCGCTCGACGGCACGCTGCGGCAGTCGTTCTCCGGCATTCCGGCGAAGCTGCCGCCCGGGGCGGCGCGTCCACGGCTGACGGCGCCCACGAACGACGTGTTCGCGATCGCGTATAGCCCGGACGGGAGGATCCTCACCGCCTCGGCAGCCGACGGGCGAATCCTGCGCTGGGCCGCCGGCTCCGGCGCCCGGATCGGGAAGCCCCTCACCGCCGGCAAGCCCCCCGAGGGCTATGTGGCCTTTGACCTCGCCTTCTCGCCTGACGGCGAGAAGCTCGCTGCTGCCTTCGAGAGCGGGTTCGCCGTCGTCTGGCGGCTCTCGGACGGGAAGGAGCTCTACCGGACGAACATCGACGACGGCTACGGGCGGGGCTCTTCGGTTGCCTTCTCGCCCGACGGCCGGTTACTGGCGACCGGAGGTGGAACAGGCGAGATCAAGCTCTGGGACGCTCAGACCGGGCAGCGAGATGGGCGGACGCTTCGGGGAACGAACGGTTGGGTCCTCTCGCTCGACTTCGATCGCACGGGCCGGCTGCTCGTAAGCAGCGGGACGGATGGCTCGACGCGCATCTGGGACGTAGAGAGGCGCGCGCCCTTCGGCTCGCCGCTTCCGGGGCTCGACAATATCTGGGCGAACTCCAAGCTAACGCCGTCCGGCGACTGGCTCGCCGTCGTCTACAGCACAGGCCTCGGGTTCGTATGGCAGATGACCCCGTCGAGCTGGGAGCAGCACGCGTGCAGCGTCGCGGGGCGCGCGCTTACGAAGCGCGAATGGGATCTGTACCTGTCCGGACGCTCGTACGACCCGGCCTGCAAGTAGACCCGAGCCGATCCGCAACTACGTCTGCATGCGAGCAAACCGCACTTCGAGAGTTCGTCAGCAACGGCGACGAACCGGCTTCCATCGAATGGGTGCTGCGAGCATCTGCTGCAGCTCTTGGTCTGGACACGCCCGGCGACTCGCCGCACCCGCGCTCTAAGCGGTTGATACGGCGGCTGCCCATCGCAGTCGGCGGAATCTTCCGCGGGTTCGATTCCCGCCGCCTCCATCACCGACACGAGTCCGGCCCGCGCGGTGCGCGGGCCATGACGACTAGTGTCGGGCTCCGGCGAACGGCCAGAGTCAACGAACCGCACCGGGCAGAGCCCGGCGCGGCCTGCAACTATCCCCCGGCGAGTGGCTGCGGTGGCAGGGCGAGGAGCGTAGATTCGGTTGATGAGCTGTGACGTTGGGGCTGATGCATACGACCGCTTCATGGGCAGGTACTCAGTGCCGCTCGCTCCACAGCTCGCCGATTTCGCGGGCGTCGCCGCTGGTCAGCGGGCGCTCGACGTCGGCTGCGGCCCAGGCGCACTCACGGCCGAGCTGGTCACGCGGCTGGGACCGGCCGCCGTGGCGGCTGTCGATCCTTCGGAACCGTTCGTTGCAGCAGCTCAGGAGCGCCACCCCGGGGTCGACGTGCGACGCGCTGCGGCGGAGCAGCTTCCTTTCGAAGATCAGGCGTTCGACGCCGCCCTCGCACAGCTCGTCGTCCACTTCATGGCGGACCCCGTCTTGGGACTGCGTGAGATGGCACGCGTGACGCGCGGGGATGGTGTCGTGGCGGCGTGCGTCTGGGATCACGCCGGCGGCATGGGACCTCTCAGTGTGTTCTGGGCGGCGGCGCGCGGCCTTGATCCCGATGTCGAGGATGAATCGCAGCTCGCGGGTGCCGGCGAGGGCCACCTTGCGCAGCTCTTCCGAGAAGCCGGGCTGAACGACGTCGAAGACAGCGTTGTTTCGGTCAGCGTCGAGCATCCGAGCTTCGAGGATTGGTGGGAGCCGTTCACACTCGGCGTGGGCCCCGCCGGAGCCTACGCGGTCGGTCTCGACGCGAAGCGGCAAGCCCAGCTGCGAGAGCGTTGTCGCGAGATGCTGCCGGCAGCACCGTTCCTGCTGACAGCACGAGCCTGGGCAGCGCGAGGTAACCCAGCCGAAACGTAGGCCTGGCTCATCGGCTCCGAGCATCGGCCTCTGGAGAAGATCAAGGTCGTCGAATCGGCTACCCGAACCGACATCGGGTATCGCGTCGCGCGCAGCTCGCAGGAGCTTGCAAGGGAATCGTCCTGACGGCGCTGTCGACGTCGCTCGACGGTGTCAACCAGTGCGTAGCTCCTCAATTTCCGTGCTCGACCGTAGGAAGAGTAGGCCGAGGCCGACCACGGCCAGTACTACGGCGAGGGCACCGGCGCCCAGCAGAGCCAGGTCGGCGAAGGGGATAGGGACGGTTCCTGGCGTGGTCGACTCGTCCGGGACGACGCCTTGGATCAGGGCAGCACCCACCGCAAGCGCGACCATCACCGCGGGCACCACAGGCGCCAATACCTGCCAGAGGATGGACTTAGCCAGAGTGGCCCGTGGCACTCCGGTGGCGACCAGTGCCGCGAAGGCTCGGCGCCGGGACACGATGCCTTCGGCGAGCGCGACCAACAGCCCGGCCGCTGCAATCGCAGTGGCCACCATCACCGCGGCATCGACCAGGTCGAGCGACTGGAAGTAGAAGCTGGTGTCTTGCCGAAGGCCGAGCTTCTCCTCGGCGGCGAACTGGGCCCCGAGCAAGGCGCGTACCTCGGCGGCGCCGGCGCCGAACATCACGCACGCGAGCAGCGCGGCGAAGGTACGGCTGCCCGACCACGGATCAGCCATCAGCCGGCGGGCGGCGAGCAGCGCGGCCGGGCGCCGTGCCAGCCGGTGCAGCACCCGGCCGGCGGTGTACGAGATCCAGCCGGTGCCCAACAGGATGCCCACCAGGGCCAACAGCCCTCCGACGAAGAACAAGAGCGGCGTGACCCAGCTCGGCAGCTCCACCTTCTGACCCTCGGCGTACCTGCCGAGCGGGCCGATGACCGCGCACGCAGCTAAGCCCGGCACGATCAGGAGGCCCGGCCATGTCCTCGGCGCGGTCAGGCGTACCTTCCGCACCACCCCGAAGGGATTCGCGGCGACCCCACGTAGCAGGACTGCGGCGACGGCAGTCGCGAGCAGCGGCAGGCCGATTGCGATCGCCCCCAGCGCCCAGGGAGCTGGCAGCACGTCGGTAGGCAGGGCGAGCTGGCCGGCGGCATCGGGCCGGTGCAGCGCCTTCCGCCCGATGAAATAGGCCGCAAGCCCGATCACGGTGCCGAGAGTGCTTGCCACACCGGTTTCCACGGCCACGAGGGAAACCGCCTGCCGTGGGGTGGCCCCGGCCAGCCGGATCGCGGCGAGCCGCCTGTCACGAGCGGGCGCGCCCAGCCGGCCACATTGGGCGGCCAGTCCAAGCACCGGGAGGGTGAGGAGAACCAGGCCGAGCGCGACGCCGAGGCGCAGCCCGGATTCGGCCAGCAGGTTACTCCGGTATTGGTCCGCTAGGCCGACGGTGCCGCCCACGCCGACGCCGCCGGGGATGGCCAGGACCGTCACCGCGGCCAGGACAGCGAGCGCGGCCAGAGCGGCGCTCATCGCGGTCAGCGACACCCGGAGGATGTCGGTGCGGCTGCCGGCCAGGGCCAGCCGCAGGAGGGTCGACAGCCTCATCTCGTGCCCGCTGCGACCTGCGGCGCGATGCCCAGCCCGGTCGGATCGCGCGCACCGTCCCGGATGATGACCTCTCGATCCGCATACCCGGCGACCCGCGCATCGTGGGTCACCAGCACGACGGTCGTGCGCTCCTCGCGGGCCAGGCGGACCAGCTCGCTGAGAACTTGCTCCCCGGCGAGTGCGTCGAGCGCACCGGTCGGCTCGTCGGTGAAGAGCACCCGTGGCTCGGTGACAAGCGCTCGGGCCATCGCAGCGCGCTGCTGCTCACCACTGGACAGCCGCCCGGGCAGTGCGTCGGCGAGCCCGGCCACGCCGAGTCGGTCCAGCCAGGCCAGCGCTGTTTTCCGCGCTTCCCGCCGCCTGGTCCCCGCGAGGAGCAGCGGGAGAGCCACGTTCTCCGCCGCCGTGAGTTCCGCAACTAGCTGCCCGAACTGGAAGAGCACCCCGAACTCGGTCCGTCGCAGCCGCGAGCGAGCGGCCTCGGACCAGCCGTCCAGGCGCTGGCCGCGATAGGTCACCTCACCGGCGTCCGGACGCAGGATCCCGGACAGGCAATACAGCAGAGTCGACTTGCCGCACCCGCTCGGGCCGGTGACCACGACGATCTCCCACTACTCGAACGAGAGCGAAACCACAAGAAGAGGCTGGGTCTGGCCGTACGACTTGACCACGCCGTGAGCCGACAGAAGTGCGTTCATGCGTGTACCTCTCGATGCAGGTCGGCGACGCGGTCGAGGGTGGTCTGCAACCACCTCAGATCCGCGTCGAGGTGGCCAATGGCGAAGTCGGCGGCGATGACCTCGCCGATCGGAGCGGCGGGATCGGTTTTGGCGGCGGTCAGCTCGCGCAGCCGCGCGGTGTGTGCCTGTCGCTGGGCGATCAGATACGCGCGGGCGTGCTCGGCGTCGGCGACGAGCAGGGCCACGACGACCTTGGCGAGCAGCGTGCTGGTTACGTGCGGGGCCGGTGGCTCGACCTCGGTGAGCCATTGCCGCAGGGCGCGGCGGCCCGCTTTGGTGAGTGTGTACGAGGTTCGCTCCGGCCCGCCTGCCCGTACTTGGCCGGCAGTCGTGACCAGACCGTCACGGCTCAGCCTCGCCAGGGTGGTGTAGACCTGCCCGAACGCAAGCGGCTTGGCCCGGGGCAGGCGCATGTCGTGCGCGCGCTTGAGCTCGTACCCGTGCCGCGGGCGACCAGCCAGGAGGCCGAGCAGGACGTGCGTAGTGGCCGAGCCAGTCCGGGACAATGGACATCACTATTCATTAGGTGAATAGTGATGTCAACCCCCGTGCAGTGCGTCGCTCACGCGTAGAGGATGGCCGCTCACATTCGCCGCGAGGAGGAACCGTGAGCAAGAGCGATGTCACTCTTTACCGCTGGGCGGACATGGCGAAAGAGGAATTGACACCACTCATCCAGCGCCGGGTCGTGACCGGCGAGCGCATGATGCTGGCCCACGTCTATCTGGCCAAGGGGGCAGTCGTGCCCGGGCACGCCCACGAGAACGAGCAGTTGACCTACATTCTCGAGGGAACGCTGCGCTTCTGGCTCGGAGACGACGAGGCCGAAATGGTTGATGTCGCTGCGGGTGAGGTGCTGCACATTGCGTCGAGCGTGCCGCACAAGGCCGAGGCACTCGAGGACACGCTCGACGTCGACGTGTTCTCGCCGCCCAGGCAGGACTGGCTCGATGGCACCGACGCCTATCTGCGCAACGCTCAGTAGCCGAGACCGCACCTGGGTCAGGTCTGAGCCCGGTGCGGGTCGCGAGGGCAGTGCAAGTTCTGTAGCGCAAGCGACTACTTCTTCGCCAGGAGTTCCTCCAGCTTGTCGAAGAACGAGTTGTAGCCGCCCTGGAGCCCGTCGAAGTGCTCCTGCTCGAGGGTGCCGGCATGGGTCAGCGTCACCTCGGTCTTGCCGCCGACGTCCTTGAACGTGACGGTCAACACCTGACGCTCGTCGTCGCTCGCCCCCGCTTCCTCGAAGGTGAACACCAGCCGCTCCGGTTCATCCACCTCACGGTAGAGGCCGCCGAAGGGCATCTCGGAGCCGTCTTCGGAGATCATCGGCGCCTTCCAGGCACCGCCCGGCTTGACGTCCAGCGAGACGGTTGCCAGCGGGACCTCGAGCTCCGCGCCGAACCAGTACGCGAACTGCTCCGGCTCCGTCCACGCTCTCCAGACGACCTCGCGCGGGGCGTCGAGGACTCGGGTGATCGTGAGCTCGCGGTGGGCCTTCGTGCTCGGTGCATCGGTCATTCGGTCTGTCCTTTCTGGATCCGTCGGAGATGGTCGTCGAGGCGGTCGAGGCTGCCTTCCCAGAACTGGCGGTAGTGCTCCAGCCAGTCGGTGGCGTCCTCGAGCGGTCGGGCATCCAGTCTGCTCGGACGCCACTGCGCCGAGCGACCGCGGATGATCAGCCCTGCACGTTCGAGTACCTTGAGATGCCTCGAGATCGCGGGGAGGCTGACGGCGAACGGCTGCGCCAGCTCGGTGACCGTCGCCTCGCCGGTCGCCAGCCGAGCGAGGATGGCGCGGCGCGTCGGGTCGGCGAGAGCCGCGAACGTGCTGCTGAGATGGTCGACCGCCATGTGACTGCTCCACGATACATGTATTTAACCGATCAGTGAAATAACTCACTCAGGCTTTGTGAAACTACAGACCGTGGATCACCTGGCTCTCGCCGTCGCCGACCAGGGAGCGGTCGCGCCGCTTCTACGAGTAGCCCTCTCGGGTCGCGGCGACTCAACGGTAACCCTCTAGGGTGACCGGGCGTGACCGAGAACGACATCCAGGCGGACGGCCTCGTCCAGCAGTACAAGAAGGGCCCTCGAGCCGTCGACGGCGTCGACCTCTTCGTCTCGAGCGGGGAGATCTTCGGCTTCCTCGGGCCGAACGGGGCCGGCAAGTCGACGACCGTCCACATGCTCACGACGCTGCTACCGCCGACGGCCGGCACGGCCCGTGTGGGCGGGTACGACATCGTCAAGGAGGGGCCGAAGGTTCGGAGCGTGATCGGTGCGGCACTCAAGGAGGCCGCGCTCGACCCCCTGCTGACCGGACGTGAGCATCTGAAGCTTCAGGCAGCGCTCCAGGCGGTGCCCCGGGCCGAGCGCAAGCCGAGAAGCGAGGAGCTCCTCTACCGCGTCGGGCTCCTGGAAGCGGCCGACCGCAAGGTGCGCACCTACTCCGGCGGCATGAAGCGCCGGCTCGATCTCGCGCTCGCACTCGTGCATCGCCCTCGGCTCCTCTTTCTGGACGAGCCGACGACGGGTCTTGACGTCCAGAGCAGGACGGCTCTCTGGGAGGAAGTCGAGCGCCTTGCGAAGGAGGACGGCGTCACGGTCTTCCTGACGACGCAATACCTGGAGGAGGCCGACGTCCTCTCGGATCGGATCGCGATCATCGACAAGGGGAAGATCGTCGCCGAGGGAACCCCGGGCGCGCTCAAGTCGCAGATCGGCCAGCCGACGGTCGAGGCACGGCCGGTCGATCCGGCGGACTGCGCGGGAGTCGCCGCTGCGCTCGGCCGCTTCGGGGAGCGAGTTCCCTCCGCTGACGGTGTCGTCGCGGTCCGGCTCCGCTCTGCCGAGACCGGCCTGGCCGATCTTGTGCGAGCACTCGACGCCGAGAGCCTTGCGATCGAGAACCTCCAGCTCCACCAGCCCTCCCTCGACGATGTCTTCCTCGCGAAGACTGGCCGCTCGCTCGAGGGAGCGAGTCAAGAGGAGCCGGCGGCCGAAGGAGCCGCCGCCGAGGCAGCTTGAGCGGGATTCTCGGGGATCAGGTCCTGCTGCTCGCCCGGCGCTCTGTGGTCCGGACGGCCCGCCAGCCGGCCAACGTCGCCTTCCCGCTCGTCTTCCCGCTTCTCCTGCTCGCCGTCAACGCGGGCGGCCTCGACGCCGCGACCCGGCTGCCCGGTTTTCCGACCGACTCCTTCGTCGCGTTTGCGCTGGCGATCCCGTTCATCCAGGGAGCGCTCTTCGCGACCATGAACACCGGCACCGACCTCGCGCGAGACATCCAGACCGGCTTCCTGAACCGACTCGCACTGACGCCGATGCGCGGTCTGGCCGTGCTCGCCGGCCAGCTCGGCGGCAGCCTCACGATGGGCGTGATCCAGGCGCTCGTCTACCTCGGCGTCGGACTTGCGGTCGGCGTCCGTTTCGCCAGCGGGCCGCTCGGGATCCTGGTCCTGCTCGCCTTCGCAGCCCTCGTCTCGGTCGGCTTCGGGGCGCTTGGGGCCTTCGTCGCGCTCAGGACCGGGTCCGGCGAGGTCGTCCAGGGCCTCTTCCCGCTCTTCTTCGTCTTCCTCTTCCTCTCGTCGATGAACCTGCCACGGAACTTGATCGAGACGGACTGGTTTCGCTATGTCGCGACCGCGAACCCCGTCTCCTACCTGATCGAATGCGTGCGCTCGCTCATCATCACGGGCTGGGACGGCGAAGCGCTCGCACTCGGCTTCGGCATCGCCGCCGCGATCACGGTCGTCGGGCTCGCGCTCGCATCGTGCTCCCTGAGCTCCAGGCTGGCACGGTCGTGAGGACGCTCTCGGTTGCAGGCGCCGTCGCCACGCGGACGCTTCGCACGGCCTTCAAGAACCCCTCGCTCCTCCTGCCCTCCCTCCTCTTCCCGCTCTTCTTCTTCACCGCCTTCGCGGGCGGGCTTTCACGCGTCGAAGACGTGCCGGGCTTCGACTTCCCACCCGGCTACACGGCGTTCCAGTTCGTCTTCGTTCTGCTCCAATCCGCTGCTTTCGGCGGTGTCTTCACGGGCTTCGGCATCGCCCGGGACTTCGAGAGCGGGTTTGCGCGCCGGCTGCTCCTCGCGGCGCCGAACAGAACCGGCATCGTGCTCGGCTACGCCGCCTCGGCGCTCGTGCGCTGGGTCCTCACGGTCACCTTCCTCACGGTCGTGGCACCCGCCGCCGGCAGGCAGGTCGGCGGCGGCCCCGTCGATCTCTTCGGCCTCTACGCGCTCGGCATCGTCCTGAACTTCGCAGCCATCCTGTGGGCCACGGGCGTCGCCATGCGCCTGCGGACGATGCAGGCCGGACCCCTCATGCAGATGCCGGTCTTCCTCACTCTCTTCTTCGCGCCCGTCTACGTGCCGCTCTCCCTTCTCGAGGGCTGGATCCACGCGCTCGCCACGATCAATCCGCTGACCCAGGTCCTGGAGGCGGGCCGTAGCCTGCTCGCCGGCTCGCCCACCGAGGTGGCAGTCGCCTTCGCGGTCGCGTTCGGGCTCGCTGCCGGGTTCTGGCTCTGGGCCGTCCGGGGCCTGCGGAGCGCGGAGCGGGCGGGGTAGCAAACGGCGTACCCTTGACCCGTGCCGACCTGCCCGCGCTGCGGCGCTGAGAGCCCCGAGGGGTTTCTCCACTGCGGCTTCTGCGGCGCTGCCCTCGCTTCCCCGGCCCCCGAGCGGCGCAAGCTGGCCACTCTGCTCTTCTGCGACATGTCCGACTCGACGGCGATGGGCGAACGGGTGGACGCAGAGACGGTACGCGAGCTCATGTTCCGCTAATTCCACGAGATGCGCGGGGCACTCGAGCGCCACGGCGGCACGGTGGAGAAGTTCATCGGCGATGCCGTGGTCGCGGTCTTCGGCGTTCCCCAGGCGCACGAGGACGATGCCCTCCGCGCCTGCCGGGCAGCCCTCGAGATGCAGGCGCGCCTTGAGGCCCTGAACGAGGAGCTCGAGCGCCGTTTCGGCACCCGGAGCGCCCTTCGCATCGGTCTCAACACCGGCGAGGTCGTCGCCGGCGACGCGACCAGCCGGGAGACGTTCGTCACCGGCGATCCGGTCAACGTCGCCGCGCGCCTCGAGCAGACCGCCGCCCCTGGCGAGGTGCTGCTCGGCGAGCCCACGTACCGGCTCGTCCGCGAGGCGGTCACGGTCGAGCCG
>JBPCPR010000072.1:0-4828 GCA_050998925.1 Gaiellaceae bacterium | reverse complement strand
GTAGAGGAACCTCCCGGTTCCCCCACACCCCCTCCACACACTCATGGGCCAAGGATTGGCCTATGAGCGGGATGTTCTTCGAGGACTTCGAGGTCGGCGCGATCTTCACCACGACCCGGCGAACGATCACCGAGGCGGACGTGATGACGTTCGCGGGGCTCTCCGGCGACTGGAACCCGCTGCACGTCGACCGCGAGTTCGCGCGGGAGACGCCGTTCGGCGAGCCGATCGCGCACGGCCTGCTCGTCCTCTCGGTCGCCTCGGGTCTCGGAGTGCAGACAGGCATCTTCACGGGCACGAACCTGGCGTTTCTCGGCCTCGAGGACTGGCGCTTCCTGGCGCCGGTGCTCTTCGGCGACACGATCCACATGGAGTCGACGGTCGTCGAGACGAGGCGGACGAGCAAGCGCGACCGCGGCGTCGTCCGGATCCAGCAGGAGATCAAGAACCAGCGCGGCGAGGTCGTCCAGAAGGGCATCTTCGCCTCGCTCATGGCCGCCCGCACGCTGGGCGAGGAGGGAGTGGACTGATGGCGGGTGTCGAGGGCAGGAGCGTCGTCGTCACCGGCGCAGGTGGGGGGCTAGGCCGCCAGCACGCGCTGCTCCTGGCCGAGCGCGGCGCCCGCGTGGTCGTGAACGACGTCGGGGCGGCGCTCGACGGGACGGGTGAGACGCGCTCGCCCGCCGAGGACGTCGTCGAGGAGATCCGGTCGGCCGGCGGGGAGGCTGTCGCGAGCTACGACGACGTCGCGACGGGTGCGGGCGGGCAGGCCATCGTGCAGGCTGCGCTCGACGCTTTCGGGCGCATCGACGGGGTCGTCAACAACGCGGGCATCATCCGCGACCGCTCGTTCCACAAGCTGAGCGAGGAGGAGTGGGACGCCGTCCTCCGCGTCCACCTCTACGGCGCCTTCAACGTGACGCGCGCGGCAATGCCGCACTTCCGCGAGCAGGAGTTCGGGCGGATCGTCGTCACGACCTCGGTGACCGGCCTCTACGGGAACTTCGGCCAGGCGAACTACGGCGCCGCGAAGCTCGGGCTCGTGGGTCTCATCAACACGCTCGCGATCGAGGGCAAGAAGGTGAACGTGCTCGCCAACGCGGTCTCGCCACTCGCGGTGACCCGGATGTCGGCGGAGATCCTCGACGCCGAGTTCGACCCCGCGTACGTCTCCCCGCTCGTCGCCCACCTGGTCGGTGAGGAGTGCCGGTCGACCGGTGAGATCTTCCACGCCGAGCGAGGGCACTACGCCCGCGTGCGCTACATGATCTCCCGGGGCATCGACTTCGACGGCGTGCCCTCGATCGAGGCGCTGGCCGCCCGCTGGGACGACCTCATGGACATGGACGGCGCCGAGCTCGCATCACTCCCGTAGGTGTATACAGTGGACGATTCGACTAGGGTGCCGCTGATGGAGCCGTCCGTGACAGGGTCTCGGAGCGCCGAGCGCGTCGATGCGATCACCCTGGAGGTGATCCGGCACGGCCTCGTCGCGGCGGCCGAGCAGATGGCCGTCTCGATCGAGCGGTCGGCGCACTCGCAGGTGATCCGGGAGATGCTCGACTACTCGACCGCGGTCTTCGACCTCTCCGGCGGGATCCTCGCGCAGTCCACGCGGATCCCGATGCACCTGAACTCGATGACGCGGGCGCTCCGTACGATTCTCGCCGGCCGCTTTCCGCTCGACGCGTGGGGCGAGGGCGACGTCTACGCGACGAACGACCCCTACTCCGGCGGCCAGCACCTCCCCGACATCCAGACGTTTGCGCCCGTGTTCCACGAGGGCCGCTGCGTCGCGATCACCGGGACGCTCGGGCACCACCTCGACGTGGGCGGCCGCGGGCCGGGGAGCTACGGGGCGGACGCGACCGAGCTCTACCAGGAGGGATTCCGGATCCCGCCCTCACGTCTCGTCACCGCGGGCGTGCCGAACGAGCTCTTCTTCCCGCTCTTCGAAGCGAACATCCGGGTCCCTGCGAAGACCGGGGCGGATCTGCGCGCACAGGTCGCGGCGCTCTCGATCGGCGCCGCGGACGTGATCAGGCTGACCCGGCGCTACGGCTCCGAGACGATGCTCGCCGTCACGACCGAGCTCGTGGCGACTTCGGAACGCAGGATGCGCGCCGCGATCGGCGCGCTACCCGAGGGGACGTTCCACGCCGAGGACACGGTCGACGGCGACGGCCTGGACGATGTCCCGCTGCCCGTGCGGGTGGCTGTTCACCGCGACGGAGACGATCTCGTCGTCGACTTCAGCGGGACGGCGCCGCAGACACGGGGGCCGATCAACTGCCCGATCGCCTCGACCGAGTCTGCGACGTACTACGCGGTCACGGCCGTGCTCGACCCGGGCGTGCCGCCGAACGACGGCGCGTACCGTCCGATCCGGGTGATCGCGCCCGAGGGCACGGTGCTGAACCCGCGCTTCCCCGCGCCGGTCGTCGGGCGAAACGTCTTCACGCACCGGGTCGCCAACGTCGTCATGGCGGCTCTGGGCGAGGCTTTGCCCGCGCGCGCGGTCGCCGCCTACTACGGCAACTCGAACGTCTACGTCATCTCCGCCTACGACGCCGACGGGCAAGCGAACGTCCAGTTCGAGATCGCGGTCGGCGGCTGGGGTGGCCGTCCGGGCAAGGATGGCCCCGACTGTCTCTCGGCCGGGATCCACAACCTTGCCAACAACCCCGTCGAGCTGGTCGAGAACGAGTTTCCGCTCCGCATCCTCTCCTACGGGCTGCGACCCGACTCGGGCGGCGCAGGCGAGTTCCGGGGCGGTCTCGGCGCGGCGCGCGTCTTCGAGGTGCTCGTCGACTGCGAGCTCTCGACTCAGTTCGACCGGGTCAAGTACCCGGCGCCGGGCCTCCGCGGAGGCGGACCGGGCGCGACGGCGCGCATCGTCGTCGAGCGAGGCGGCGTGGCCGAGGATCTGCCCGGGAAGACGATGGGTCACCGACTCCGGCGCGGCGACCGGGTCACCATCCTGAGCCAGGGCGGAGGCGGCCTCGGCGACCCCCGCAAGCGTTCCCCGGAGGCGCTCGCGCGCGACCTCGCCCAGGGAAAGGTCACGCCGGAGGCCGCGGCGCGAGACTACGGCCGCCCGGAACAGGAACCTCCCGGTTCCCCCACACCCCCTCCCCACGCTCATAGGCCAAAGGTTGGCCTATGAGCGAAGACTGGTTCGTCGGCGCCGACATCGGCGGCACGTTCACGGACATCGTGGCCGTGAGCACGGGCGGCGAGCTCCGGCACCTGAAGGTGCCGTCGTCGCGTGAAGATCCCGCTTCCGGCGTCATCCGCGGTCTCGAGACGCTCGAGGACGAGGCGGGCGTGGCGTGCGACCGCCTCCGGCTCGTCGTGCACGGGACGACGCTCGCGACGAACGCGATCATCGAGCGCCGGCTCGCGCGCATGGCCCTGGTCACGACCGCGGGCTTCCGGGACGTCCTCGAGATCGGCCGCCACTGGCGCCAGGAGCTCTACGACCCGTTCATCGACCAGCCGCCGCCGCTCGTCACCCGCGACCTGCGCTTCGAGGTCGTCGAGCGCCTCGCCGCGGACGGTGAGGAGCTGGAGCCGCTCGACAGGGACGACGCCGCCCGCGTGGTTGCGGAACTGCACGAAGCCGACGTGGAGGCGGTTGCCGTCGTGTTCCTCCACTCCTACCGCGATCCGCGCCACGAGCAGGAGTTGAGCGAGCTCCTGCGCGCAGCCAACGGCTGGTTCGTCGGTGGCTCCGCCGAGCTCTCCCGGGAGCTGCGTGAGTACGAGCGCACGTCCACGACCGTCCTCAACGTCGCCCTGATGCCGCTCGTCGACGAGTACCTTGCGCGCCTCGAGCGCGGCCTCGAGGAGCTCGGCTTCCGAGGCTCGCTCTTCATCACCCAGTCGAACGGAGGCGCTCTGACCCTGCGCGCCGCGCGGGCGCGGCCGGTCAGCCTCGCGCTCTCCGGCCCCGTGGGCGGGGTCGTCGCTTGCGTCGAGCTCGGGAAGGCGAGCGCCCGCGGGGAGCTGATCGGCTTCGACATGGGCGGGACGAGCACGGACGTCTCGATCGTCAGCGGCCACGAGCCGCGCTACTCGACCGAGCTGACTGTGGGGGGGCTGCCGGTACGGCTCCCGAGCGTGCAGGTGCTCTCGATCGGCGCGGGCGGCGGCTCGATCGCCGCAGTCGACGCCGGCGGCGCGCTCCGCGTGGGGCCCGAGAGCGCCGGCTCGACCCCCGGCCCTGCCTGCTACGGCCACGGCGGGACGGAGCCGACCGTGACGGACTGCCAGCTCGTGCTCGGGCGGCTGACCGAGGACGTGCCGCTCGCCGGTCGCCTCACGCTCTCGCTCGAGCGCGCCCGCGATGCGGTGGAGCAGGGCGTCGCGGCGAAGCTCGGACTGAGCGTCGACGAGGCGGCGGCAGGCGTGATCGAGGTCGCAAACGCCGCGATGGAGCGCGCGGTCCGGGTGGCGCTCAGAGATCGGGGGGACGATCCGCGGGAGTTCGCGCTCGTCGCCTTCGGAGGCGCCGGGCCGCTGCACGCGGTCGAGCTCGCCCGCAGGCTGAGCGTCGCCACCGTCATCGGCCCGCCGCACCCGGGCACCCTCTCGGCGCTCGGGTTCCTCGAGGCGGACGTTCGGCTCGACTTCGCCGCGAGCGAGCTCCATCGCAGCGACGAGCCCGATCTCCCCGGCGTGCTCGCGGCCGTCTTCGCCTCGCTCGAGGAGCAGGCGCTCGCAGAGATCGTCCGAGACGGCCAGTTGGACGAGACTCGGGTCGAGCTCGAGCGCTCGTGCGACATCCGCTACCTCGGGCAGGCCTACGAGGTCAACGTCCCGGTGC
>JBPCPR010000061.1:0-2648 GCA_050998925.1 Gaiellaceae bacterium | reverse complement strand
GGGCCCCCTTTTGCCCTCGGAGTGTGTGGGGGGGGTGGGGGGAAACCGGGGGTTTCCTCCACCGGGCCAAAGAGGGGGTCTCGTGGGGAAAACCTGTTTTCCCCCACGGGAGCGAGCCGGAGGCGAGGGACGCTCACGTCGCCTCTCTACCTGCCGCCGAAGCGCCGTCGGCGGCCTGCGTACTCCGCGAGGGCCCGGCGCAAGTGCCGCTCGCCGAAGTCCGGCCAGAGCGTCTCGACGAACACGAGCTCGGTGTAGGCGAGCTGCCACAGGAGGAAGTTCGAGACGCGAAGCTCTCCCGACGTGCGGATGAGGAGATCGGGCTCGGGCATCTCGGGAGCGTAGAGCCGGGAGGCGATCGCGTTCTCGTCCACGTCCCTCGAATCGACTCCGTCCTCGACCAGCCGTCGCGTCGCCTCGACCACCTCGTCCCGGCCGCCGTAGTCGAACGCGATCCAGAGGCTCAGCCGGTCGTTCGCGAGGGTGTCGTCCTCGAGCTCGGCCATCTTCTGACGGAGTGCGAGTGTCGCCCGGTCGCGCCGGCCGATGAACCGGACCCGGACGCCCTGCTGTACGAGATCGGGGAGCTCGCGCTCGATCGTCTCGATGAAGATCTCCATGAGCGACTCCACCTCGGCCGGCGGGCGAGACCAGTTCTCGGTCGAGAACGCATAGACGCAAAGGGACTCGATGCCGAGGTCGATCGAAGCCTCCACGGTCCGGCGCAAGGCCCGAGTCCCGGCGCGGTGCCCGGCAGCCACGGGCAGGTGCCGCCTGCGGGCCCACCGCCCGTTGCCGTCCATGATGATCGCGATCGAGCGAGCGACCTCGGGAAGATCGTCTGTGCGGAGCGGCTTCATGCTCCGCAGCGTCCGCAGCTTGGTCAGGAGGCTCATCGCCGGCGGGAAGGAGCCCGAGGGCTAAACCTCCATGATCTCCTCTTCCTTGCGCTTCAAGAGCTCGTCGATCCGCTGCACGTGGTCGTCGGTCAGCTTCTGCGCCCGGTCCTCTGCCCGCCGCTCCTCGTCGTCTCCGACGTCTCCCTCCTTGACCAGCTCCTTCAGGTCGTGCATGACGTCCCGGCGGATGTTCCGGACCGCAACGCGGCCCTCCTCCGCGAGGTGTCGCACGACCTTGACGAGCTCCTTCCGGCGCTCCTCCGTGAGCTGCGGGATCGGCAGGCGGATCACCTTGCCGTCGTTCGAGGGAGTCAGGCCGAGATCCGACTCCTGGATCGCTCGCTCGATCGTCTTCACTGAGCCCGGATCGTAGGGCTGGACGGTCAGCATCCGCGGCTCCGGGACGTTCACCGTCGCGAGCTGCTTCAGGGGCGTCTTCTGCCCGTAATAGTCGATCTCGATGCGATCGAGGAGCCCGGCCGACGCGCGGCCCGTCCGTACCGTCGTGAACTCGTGTGCTGCCGCCTCGACGGACTTGCCCATACGCCGGTCGGCATCCTTCAGGAGATCGTCGATCATGCGCTCCTCCGCGGGGTCGAGATGATCGTGCCGACCCGCTCGCCCCTGGCGACGCGCTCGATGTTCGCCGCGTCGTCGAGGCCGAAGACGTAGATCGGCAGGCCGTTGTCCATGCAGAGCGAGAGTGCGGTCGTATCCATGACCCCGAGGCCGCGCTCGAGTGCCTCGCGGTGCGTGAGCTCGGGGAGAAAGCTTACGGCCGCGTCCACCTGCGGATCTCCGTCGTAGACCCCGTCGACGCCGTTCTTCCCCATGAGGAGCGCCTCTGCACCCACTTCGAGAGCGCGCAACGCGGCCGCCGTGTCGGTCGTAAAGAACGGGTTCCCGGTCCCGGCGGCGAAGATGACGACGCGCTTCTTCTCGAGGTGCCGCATGGCCCGGCGGCGGATGTAGGGCTCCGCCACCTCGCTCACGTTGATGGCCGAGAGAACACGTGTGTGGATTCCCAGGCGCTCCAAGGCGTCCTGGACGGCCAGGCAGTTGAGCAGGGTCGCGAGCATTCCCGCGTAGTCCCCCGTGGCTCGGTCCATGCCCTCGGCTGCCGCCTCGATCCCGCGGTAGATGTTGCCGGCGCCGAGGACGAGCGCGACTTCGACCCCGAGCTCGTGAACCTGCTTCACCGCGTGCGCGATCGACTCGATCCGCCCCGGGTCGATTCCGTAGTCCCTGGTCCCCATGAGCGCCTCTCCGGAAAGCTTCAGGAGGATGCGACCGAAGGCGGCGCCACCCGGGGCGGGCTCTGCGAGGACGCCGGTCTCCGGATGGACGCTCACTCTGCCAGGGCGAAGCGCACGAACTCGCGGATCTCGGCCCCTCGCTCCTCGAGGGCTTTCCCGACGCTCAGGGACGTCTCGTGGATCCAGGGCTGATCGGCGAGGACGACCTCCGCGAAGAAGCGCTTGCCCAGCATCCCCTCGACGATCTTGGGCCGCACCTGCTCGGGCTTCGAGATGACGTCCGGAAGCTTCTCGTAGATGGCGCGCTCGCCGGCGATCGCGTCCTCGGGCACCTGATCGCGTGAGGAGTACTGCGGGTTGGCGAAGGAGATGTGCTGGGCGAGCATGCGCGCCAGGTCACGGTCTCCGTCCGCGAGGCGGATCAGCACTCCGATCTTCTCAGCAGGCCGGTGGACGTACGCCTCCAGCACCTCTCCGTTCACCGACTCCATCC
>JBPCPR010000037.1:0-6721 GCA_050998925.1 Gaiellaceae bacterium | reverse complement strand
CGGCCCCGACCGGGTAGGCCTCATCACCGGCAGGCGGCGTCCCCGGGAGACGCCGCCTGCCGTCATCTGCGACTGCGGCGAAGCCTGAGGGTGCCGAGACCTACGCCTGCACCGCCGCGGCTCGCTCGAGAGCGTCGATCTCGATCTTCTTCATCTTCAGCATTGCCTGCATGACGCGCTGCGCCTTCTCCGAGTCCGAATCGCCAAGCAGCTCGGGCAGGACAGTCGGAATGATCTGCCACGACAGGCCGTACCTGTCCTTCAGCCACCCGCAGGGGCCTTCTTCCCCGCCTTCGGAGAGCTTGCTCCAGAACGCGTCGACCTCTTCCTGGGTCTTGCAGCTCACCTGGAACGAGATGGCCTCGTCAAACGTGAAGTCGGGCCCGCCGTTCAAAGCCACGAACTTCTGCCCGTCCAGCTCGAAACTCACGGTCATCACCGTCCCTTCGGGGCGGGGCGCGCCGGCACCGTAACGGGCAACGTCCACGATCTTCGAGTTCGGGAACACCGACGTGTAGAACTTCGCCGCGTCCTCCCCTTCGGTGTCGAACCACAGGCATGGGGTGATCTCGTGCATCGCTCGTCCTCTCTGTAGTGGCCGTCGGCTGGCGCCGCTTCTTTCTACTAAGACCATCGCACCGACAAGAACTCATCGACGGCCGGAGCCTTTTGGAGAGGCTTTCGCCAGGACCGGTGCGTCAGTGAGCGTTACGCTCGACTCGAGCGATAAGGAGGGCCGATGGGCGTCGCGCGTCTCGAGCAGATCCCCGGGTTCAACATCGATCGCGTCGCCGCGGCGGCAGGCGACGACCCGGACGTACTGCGCCTGGAGAATCTCGACACCGACATCCCGCCGCCCGCAGCGGCGATCGAAGCGACACGGGCAGCGATCGGCGAGGACGACGCGAATAGCTGGCTGCCGTTCACCGGCCGCGACGATCTCAAGGAGGCCGTGGCTGCCTACATCGAGCGTCGCGGTGGCCCGCGCTACGACGGCCGCCGGGAGATCGTGATCACGAGCGGCGAGGGGGATGCGATGCTCGACGCCCTTTTCTGCCTGACCGATCCCGGCGACGAAGTCATTCTCACCGACCCGACCTATGCGGGCATGCTCAACCGCGTGCGCCTCGTCGGCGCGGTTCCGCGGCTCGTCCCACTCCACGTGCACGACGGGGAATGGCGGCTCGATCTCGATGCCCTGCGCAGCGCGGTGACCGACCGCACGCGCGTGCTCTTCCTCAACAACGCCTCCTTCCCCTCCGGGTGGGTGGCGAGCGACGAGGAGTGGGAGGCTGTTGCCTCGATTTGCCGCGACCGAGACCTCTGGCTGCTCTACTGGGCCGGCTTCGAAGGCGTCCTGTTCGACGGCCGGCCGATCCGGCACCCGGCGGCGCTTCCAGGCATGCGCAATCGAACCGTCACGGTGGATGCAGTGTCGTTCGACCAGCGCATGATCGCCTGGCGGATCGGCTGGGCCGTCGCTCCGGGCGAGCTCGTGAACGACGTCTCGCGCGTGCAGATCTACAACGGCTTGGTCCCGAGCGGCTTCGCCCAGATCGGAACCCGCGCCGCGCTCGAAGCTGACGATGACGGTCTCGCCGCCGCGAACGACGAGTGGCAGCGCCGTCGCGACGAAACGCTTCGCCAGCTCGACGGCCTGCCGGCGGTGAGTCCGGCGGGAGCCTGTTCGCTTCTTCTCGACGTCGTAGTTCTCGAGCTCGACTGCGTCGATGTCTCCGAGCGGCTCCTGGAGCAGAAGGTCGCCGCCACCCCGATGCGTGGCTGGGGCGGTGAGATCGCCGACCGCCACGTCCGCTTCGTGTTCAGCAACGAGCCCGTCGAGAGACTCGCCCTGCTGGGGACTCGGGTCCGTGCGGCTCTCGCCCCCGCCGGCGACTGAGCCTGATGACCTCGCCCCCGTCGAGCACGCCGATCGAGTGGGAGGTGCCAACGCTCGCGGACGTGCTCGTGGCGCGGCGTCACGTCGCGCCACATCTACGCCCGACGCCGCTCTACAGCTACCCCCGCCTCAACGAGCTGCTCGACGCCGAGGTCTTCGTCAAGCACGAGAACCACCAGCCGGTCGGCGCCTTCAAGGTGCGAGGCGGCGTCAATCTGATCTCGCACCTCAGCGCGGGCGAGCGCGAGCGTGGCGTCATCACAGCATCGACCGGCAATCATGGCCAGTCGATCGCCTATGCCGCCCGACTCTTCGGTGTGGCGGCGACGGTTTGCGTCCCCGAACGGGCGAATCCCGTCAAGGTCGCCTCCATGCGCGGTCTCGGCGCCGAGCTCGTCTTCCACGGGAGCGACTTCGACGACGCGCGGGAGCATTGCGAGCAGCTCGCGCGCGACCACGGCCACCGGTACGTCCACTCCGGCAACGAGCCGCTGCTGATCGCCGGTGTCGCCACGGAGACGCTCGAGGTCCTCGAGGAGGAGCCCCGGACCGACGTGATTCTCGTCCCGATCGGCGGCGGCAGCGGCGCGGCCGGGGCCTGCATCGTCGCCAAGGCCGTCAGTCCCTCCCTCAGGGTCATCGGCGTCCAGTCGGATGCGGCGCCGGCTGCGTACCGCTCCTGGCAGGCGCGTCAGCTCGTCGAGGACCGGATGGAGACGTTCGCCGAGGGCCTTGCCACGCGGACGGCGTTCGAGCTCCCGCAGCAGATCCTGTGGCAGTGGCTGGACGACTTCGTACTCGTGAGCGACGACGAGATCCGCGCCGCTCAGGTACTGCTGATCGAGGCGACGCGCAACCTCGTCGAGGCTGCAGGCGCGGCGCCCCTGGCAGCTGCGCTACGCCTGCGCGAGCAGCTCGCTGGGAAGCGGGTCACGTTGATCCTGAGCGGCGGCAACGCAAGTCGAGAACAGCTTCTCGAGGTGTTGAGAACCGCCGGGCGATGAGGACGACGAGGGGTCGGATCAAGAGGCGCGGGGCGACTCGAGAATTTCCTTGAGCCGCGCGAGATCCTTGCGGTTTGCGCGCCGCATCGCGCGCACGAGCATCGGTGCGGCAACCCTGGAGAAGCCGGTGGGCTCGCCTCGGTTGCGCAAGGTCATCTTCGTACCACCATGCGCAGCATCCGCCCAGGTGTAGGTCGTCTCCATGGCGAACGGACCGTCCGCGGTGCTCATCACGAGCCGCTCTCCCGGGACGAAGGCCTTCACCTCGTAGGTATAGGCAAGTTGTCGGCCGAGGAAAGCAGCGGCGAGTGCGATCCTCGATCCGACGCCGAGCGGCTTCTCGGTCTTCAAGTCGACGCTCTTGATGTTCTCGTACCACGCTGGCGCGTTCTCGGGGTCCGCGGCATATGCAGCCACCTCGGCCCGCGGCCGGTCGATCTCGACCTCCGTCTGGACGTCGACCGGCACCGGCCCGGCTAACCCCCTGTGGCGAGCCGGCGGAGCGCGCACGGGAGGATGCCCCCGTGCCGGAAGTACTCGCGCTCGCGCGGGGTTTGCAGGAGCACGTCCGCGGCGAAGACGATCGGCTCGCCCCCGCCGTCCGGCGTCGCCACGACCCTGACTTCGCTGGCCTGCCCGCCCTCGGCTCCCTCGACGGAGAACGTCTCCCGCCCGGAGAGGCCGAGTGACGTGGGCGTCTCCCCCGCCCGGAAGCGGAGCGGGAGGATGCCCATGCCGACGAGGTTGGAGCGGTGGATGCGCTCGTAGCTCTCGGCGATCACCGTCTTGACGCCCAGGAGGTTCGGGCCCTTGGCCGCCCAGTCGCGGGACGATCCGGAGCCGTACTCCTTGCCGGCGATGACGATCAGGGGAACACCGTCGGCGAGGTAGCGCTCTGACGCCTCGTAGATGCTGGTCTCCTCGCCGTCCGGGAGGTGGACGGTCCACGTCCCTTCGCTCTCGGGCACGAGCAGATTCCGAAAGCGGACGTTGGCGAAGGTTCCGCGCGCCATCACCTCGTGGTTGCCGCGACGCGACCCGTAGGAGTTGAAGGCGCGGCGCTCGACGCCATGCTCGACGAGGTAGCGTCCGGCGGGGCTCTCGGGTTTGACGGAGCCGGCCGGCGAGATGTGGTCGGTCGTGACGCTGTCGCCCGCGATCACGAGGCAGCGCGCGCCCACCACGTCTTCGACCGGGGCCGGGTCTAGCCCCATGCCGTCGAAGTACGGCGGCAGGCGCACGTACGTCGACTCCTCGTCCCACGCGAAGAGGTCACCCTCCGGAACGTCGAGCGCACGCCACTGCTCGTCGCCGGTGAAGACGTCTGCGTAGGTGCGGGTGAACATCTCCCCCTGCACCGCGTCTGCGATCGTGTCGGCGATCTCTCGGGAGCTCGGCCAGAGGTCGCGGAGGTAGACCGGATTTCCCTCGCGATCCTTCCCGAGCGGCTCGCTCACGATGTCGAGATCCATGCGGCCGGCGAGGGCGTAGGCGACGACGAGCGGAGGCGAGGCCAGGTAGTTCGCCTTCACCTCGGGATGAATACGCGCCTCGAAGTTCCGGTTCCCTGAGAGCACCGCGCAGACGACGAGGTCTCCGTCGCTGACGGCCTGGGAGATCGGCTCCGCGAGCGGCCCCGAGTTCCCGATGCAGGTCGTGCAGCCGTAGCCGACGAGCTGGAACCCGAGCTCGTCCAGATACGGCGTCAGCCCGGCGCGTTCGTAGTACTCCGTCACGACCTTCGAGCCGGGCGCCAGGCTCGACTTGACCCAGGGCTTCCGGGCGAGGCCGCGCTCGACCGCGTTCTTCGCCACGAGACCTGCTGCGACCATCGTCGAGGGATTCGAAGTGTTGGTGCAGCTCGTGATCGCCGCGATGACCACGGAGCCGTGCCCGAGCTCGAAGCTCTCGCCGTCCAGCTCGACGGGAACCTCCGTCCTCGTGGCGACCGCCGTCGCGGTTACGTCCGAGGCGGGCCGATTGTTGGGATCGGTCGAGTGCGGCCCGGGCGCCGTTGCCGCGGGCGGGTCGCTGGCGGGAAAGGAATCGGCCGACTCCTCGTCGAGGCTTCCCACGCGGTAGTCGATTCCGAAGGTGCCGAGGGCCTCCAGGAAGGAGCTCTTCGCCTCCGTGAGCGGAACGCGGTCCTGCGGCCGGCGAGGACCCGCAAGGCTCGGCTCGACGGACGAGAGGTCGAGCTCGACGCTCTCGGAGTAGGTCGGCTCGGATCCAGGCTCGTGAAAGAGGTGCTGCTCCTTGCAGTAGGACTCGACGAGGGCCACGTGCTCCTCGCTTCGACCGGTCAGCCGCAGGTAGCGGAGCGTCTCCTCGTCGACCGGGAAGAACCCGCAGGTGGCCCCGTACTCCGGAGACATGTTCCCGATCGTTGCGCGGTCTGCGAGGGACAGCCCCGGCAGGCCCGCGCCGTAGTACTCGACGAACTTGCCCACGACCCCGAGGCTTCTGAGGATCTGCGTGACCGTCAGGACGAGGTCGGTTGCGGTCGCGCCCTCGGGCAGCTCCCCGGTCAGCTTGAACCCGACCACCTGCGGGAGCAGCATCGAGAGCGGCTCGCCGAGCATCGCCGCCTCGGCCTCGATCCCTCCCAACCACCACACGAGCACCCAGAGCCCGTTCACCATCGTCGTGTGGGAGTCGGTGCCGACGAGCGTGTCGGGGAAGGCAAGCAAATGGCCGTCGACCTCGCGGGTCTCGACCACGCGCGCGAGGTATTCGAGGTTCACCTGGTGGACGATCCCCGTGTTCGGCGGGACGACCTTCAGGTTCCGGAAGGCGGTCTGACCCCAGCGCAGAAAGGCGTAGCGCTCCTTGTTTCGCTCGAACTCGAGCTCTGCGTTTCGAAGCACGGCGAAGCGCGTGCCGAACTCGTCCACCTGCACGGAGTGGTCGATCACGAGCTCGGCCGGAAGCTCCGAGTCGATGCGGGCCGGGTCGCCGCCGAGGTCGCGCAGGGCGTCGCGCATGGCTGCGAGGTCGACGATTGCCGGGACGCCGGTGAAGTCCTGGAGCAGGATCCTGGCCGGCCGGAAGGAGATCTCGTCGCTCGGCTCGGCAGCCGGATTCCAGCCCGCGATCGCCCGCACCTCCTCGGAAGACCCGCGGCCGAGGGCCTCCGCCCGGAGGACGTTCTCGAGCAGGACGCGAAGCGTGAAGGGCAGGCGTTCGAGGTCGTACTCGGTGGCGAGCGAGTCCAGGCGGACGAGCTCGAGCGTGCGGTCTCCCGCCGCCAGCGTCGCGAGGGCTCCGAAGCTGTCAGTCACCAATCCCGATGCTATCGTCGCGCAGGTGACCGCCCGCCTCGAGGATCTTCTGCGCGAGGCGTTCCCGGAGGCCGGAGAGATCGCCGTAGACGACCGCACAGGGGGTGGCGACCACTTCCAGGTGACCGTCGTCAGCGGGCGGTTCGCGGGCCTCACGCTCGTCGAGCAGCACCGCCTCGTCTACGACGCGCTCGCGACCCCGCTCGCGGATGGCACGATTCACGAGCTACGCATCAAGACACGAGGAGACCAATGACCGACTTGCGAGAGAAGATCAAGCAGACAATCGAGTCCGAGCCCGTGGTCGTGTTCATCAAGGGAACGCCGCAGCAGCCGCTCTGCGGGAACTCGATGAGGGCCCTCGACGCCCTCCGCTCCCAAGGTGCGCCGATCGCCGCAGTGGACATCCTGCCCGACCCACAGATCCGGCAGGAGCTCTCGGCGCTCTCGAGCTGGCCGACGATTCCCCAGGTCTTCGTCCGGGGCGAGCTGATCGGCGGCGCCGACATCGTCCAGGAGCTGGCAGAGACGGGCGA
>JBPCPR010000002.1:0-7323 GCA_050998925.1 Gaiellaceae bacterium | reverse complement strand
CGCGAAAGTCAGCGCCAGCCTCACTGCTTTGGCACTCCGGAGAAATAGAGCGTCAGGCTGAGGCCGAGCTCCAGAGAGTAGGCGGCCGTGTAGACGAGCGCGCCGGCGAGCGCCAGGCCGGGATCCGAGGCGGCGACCGCGATCGCCACGATCATGAGCAGGATCCCGCGCGCCATCATCCCGAAGGCGACGACTCCCGACCCGCGCAGGTTCGGCTCGCCGATCCCGAAGCGGGCGAAGAGGAGGCCGAGCGCCTGGCTTGCAGCCCAGAGAACGGCGCCGAGCGCCCAGCCTCTGAGCTCCCAGCCTACGATCGCAAAGATCGGCAGGGCCAGGGCGACCAGCGCAGCGCCGGCGACCACGGGGAGGCGGCGCTCGGGCATCGGCCTCGGGGTGAGCATCGTGGCCACTAGCTGATGTTCCGGTAGAAGCGGTAGACGGTCGCGATCGCCGCGGGGATCCCGATCACGGAGCCGATCGCGACGCCGCCGCCGACGGAGCCGGCCGCCCAGCCGACCAACGCGCCCACACCCACGCACACGACCAGGACGGCGAGGAGGAGCGCTCCGGCGCCGAGAGGATCGAAAGATGTGCGCTCTGCCGTCACGTGGGCGGTCATGCGGGCCGGGGCCACTGTATCAGCGCCGGGCCGAATCGCGACCCGACTTCGTGACGTTCCAAAAGCGCTTGCTTCCGCGGAAAAGAGCTCATTCGAGGGCGACTTTGTTCACCGTCTATCCTCAGGCGACCGATGCGCGTCTGGGCCGATCTCACGAACACCGCGCACGTGCTAGTCCTGCGCCCGCTCGTCGAGCGGCTGGAGGCCGACGGTCACGACGTGACGCTCACGGCGCGGCCGCTCTCGCACACCGTCGAGCTACTGGAGGACTGGGGCCATCCCCACACCGTGCTCGGACATCACGGCGGTGTCTCACGCCTCGGGAAGGCGCGTGCGGCCCTGGCCCGGGCACCGCAGCTCGTGCGCTTCGCGCGTGGACGGCGCTTCGACTGCGCGCTCGCACACGGATCGACCGACCTGCCGCCCGCCTGCCGCATTCTGCGGATCCCGAACACGACCATGTTCGACTACGAGTGGGCAGCCCTCCAGCACCACGCCAACTGCCGGCTCGCGAACCGTGTGCTCGTGCCAGACGCCATCCCGGCGGAGCGGCTCGCTCGCTACGGTGCCCACGCCACGAAGCTCGTCCGGTACCCGGGCCTGAAGGAGGAGTACTACCTCGCCGACTTCGTCCCCGACCCGACCGTTCTCGACGCGCTCGAGCTCCGCGAGGACGCCGTGCTCTGCGTGATCAGGACGGCTCCGTCCTACGCGCTCTACCTCGGCGGGTCGGAGAACGAGCTCCTGCCGGCGCTCCTGCGACGCCTCTCGGACGACGAGGGGACGCAGACCGTGATCCTCGGGCGGACGCCGGAGCAGCGCGGGGCGATCGGGGCGCTCGGGCTCGAGCGGGTCCACATCCCGGAGCGGTCGGTGGACGGCAGGAGCCTCGTGGCGTTCGCGGATCTCCTCGTCTCGGCCGGCGGCACCATGAACCGCGAGGCTGCCGTGCTCGGCACGCCTGTCTGGTCGATCTTCGAAGGGCGCCTCGGAGCCGTCGATGACCTGCTCGCCCGGGAGGGCCGGCTCCGCTTCCTGTCCGACCCGGCCGAGCTCGAGCTCGAGAAGAAGCCGCCCGGGGGCTGGCGCGAGCGGGTCCGGCGCCACCCCGCCGCCCTACTCAAGCTGGCCCTTCCCTGGGTTGACTAGCCGCGAGGGCCGGTGAGGGCTCGCTCGACGGCCCCCTCCGGCTCCTCGGCCGGCCGCTCGTCGGCGGGCACGCGCCCGAAACCGAGTACCCGGAGATGGCACGCCTCCAGTATCTCGAGGCTGTAGACCATCCAGACCGACGCCGCGACGACCACGAGGCCGGTCCCGGACGCAATCACCACGTGCTCGAGGTCCCAGACGCCGCGTGGGCGGGGTGGCACGAACCGGAGCATGACCGCCCAGGCGGCGAGCAGCAGGGCCCACAGGTGGAGGTAGGCGGCGGTCCGCCGCTGCGAGAGCCCGATCCGCATGAAGCGGTGGTAGAAATGGTTCTGGTCCGGATCCCACGGGCGGCGGCGGTACTTGAGCCGCTTCAGCACGACGAAGGACGTGTCCAGGATCGGCACGGCCATGACGAGGAGCGGCGCGACGAGGGCGATCGTGGCCGCCGTCTTCAGGACGCCTTCGACCGCCACGGTCGCGAGCAGGAAGCCGAGCGCGAGGGCGCCGGAGTCGCCCATGAAGATCTTCGCGGGGTGGTAGTTGTGTCGGAGGAACGCGAGTGTCGCTCCGCAGATGATGGCCGCGAGCACGGCTGCGTTCGATCGTCCGAACGAGGCCGCGAGGACCGCGAAGGACATCGCCGCGATGGACACGATTCCCGCGGCGAGGGAGTCCATCCCGTCGATCAGGTTCACGAGGTTCGCGAGGATCGCGACCCACAGGATCGCCAGGGGATAGCCCACCCAGCCAAGGTCGAAGTCGCCGATCGCGGGCAGAGTCAGATGGTGGAAGCGGACGTCGTATCCCAGCACCGGGATGAGCGCGACCACGCAGACGCCCATGAACTTCGTGCTGGGACGAAGACCTCGGATGTCGTCGACCAGGCCGAGCGCTGCGACGAGCAGCGTTCCGACGAGAATGCCGAGGTACGGCCCTTCCGGCTGGATGAAGATGGCAGCCGGGACGAGGATCGCGACCACGATCGCAAGCCCTCCGATCCGGGGGATCGGGCTCTGGTGCACGCGAGGGCGGTCACCACCGACGTCGACACCGCCGATCCGGGGGGCCAGCCGCGCGATCAGCGGGGTCAGGACGAGCACGATGCCGATCGCCGTGAGGAAGCCCCAGACCGCCGCGCCGTCCCCAACGAGGGCACGCAACGCCTCGGGGAAGGACATGCGCCGGTTATAGCAGAGGCGCTGGCCGGCAATTCCTGGACCGGGCCGAACGCGAGCCCTCCTGCACCGCCGCTAGCATCGTGGCCGTGACGGAGGTGATTGCAACCGCGGCGGGGTTCGACGACCGCATCGCGACCCGCGAGGCGAAGGTCGGCATCGTCGGGCTCGGCTACGCGGGCCTGCCGCTGGCGATGTCGTTCGCCGAGGCCGGATTCGACGTGACCGGGATCGATGTGAACGACGAACGCGTACGCGCGATCGGCGAGCGCCGTTCGTACCTCGTCGACGTCCCGTCCGAGCGCTACGAGAGCCTCGAGGGCGAGCTCCGCGCCTCGACGGACTACGGTGCTGTCTCGGAGCTCGACGCGGTGACGATCTGCGTGCCGACCCCGCTCTCGAAGACGCGGACTCCGGACGCGTCCTACATCGTCGCAGCGGCAGAGTCCGTGGCGGAGAACATCCGTCCCGGCCAGCTCGTCATCCTCCAGTCCACGACCTCCCCGGGAACGACCGAGGAGATCGTCCTGCCGATCCTCGAGCACGGCGGCGGCAAGGTGGGCACGGATTTCTTCCTCGGCTACGCGCCGGAGCGGGTCGACCCGGGGAACAAGAGCTTCACGATCAAGACGACGCCGAAGCTCGTCGCCGGCGTCACGGACGAGTGCGCGCGGCGGACCGAGCTTCTTTACAAGCAGATCGTCGACGTCGTCGTCAGGGTCTCGAGCCCGATGGTCGCCGAGACCGCGAAGCTCCACGAGAACACGTTCCGAGCCGTCAACATCGCCCTCGCGAACGAGCTCGCGCTCATGTGCGACAAGCTCGGGATCTCGGCCTGGGAGGTGATCGAGGCCGCGTCCTCGAAGCCCTTCGCCTTCCTCCCGCACTATCCGGGGCCGGGACTCGGCGGCGACTGCATCCCGGTCGTCCCCCACTTCCTCGCCGCGCGCCTCCGCGAGTACGGCTACTCGCCCCAGCTGATCGAGGCCGCGCACGAGATCAACACGAGGATGCCGCTCTACGTGGTCGGGAAGGTCGGCGACGCGCTGAACGACGTCGACCGCCCGATCAAGGGTTCGAGGATCCTCCTGCTCGGCATGGCGTACAAAGCGGACGTCCACGACACGCGCGAGTCACCGAGCTTCGAGGTGATGAGGCAGCTCCTCTCCCGGGGAGGCGACGTCGTCTACTGCGATCCCTGGGTCGCCGAGGTCGAGCTCGACGACCGCCGGCACCGGAGCGTCGACTGGTCGGCCGAGGAGGTCGGGAAGGCAGATTGCGTCGTCATGCTCACCCAGCACCGGCAGTTCCTCGAGCGGCCGCTCTGGGGCGAGGCGATGCTCGTCGTCGACGCGCGAAACGTCGTTCCGGCCGGCCCCGGCGTCCACCGGATCTAGATGGTTGATCGACAGTTACCACGCCCTCGGATGGCGGCCCAGACACTGCGTCAGGCCCGTCCCCGCGAGCACGCCAACTACCGACCAACCATCTAGGGGCGCGGTGATCCTCGTGCTCGGCGCGGGGTACGTCGGAGGAGCGCTGGCCGAACGCGCTCTCGCGGCGGGTACGGACGTCGTGCTCGCCGACAACTGGTACGCGACGCGACGGGAGCAAGTCGCAGACCTCGAGCGGCGGGGCGCACGCGTGGTGACCGCCGACATCCGAAGCCGCGAGGAGGTCGACCGGCTCGTGGCCGAGGGGCCCGAGCGCGTCTTCCTGCTGGCGGCCCAGGCGAGCCGCCCGCTCTCCGAGCGCGAGCCCGACTACACAGAGGAGACGAACGTGACCGGGGCGCGCCGGGTCGCGGAGGCGGTGGCCGAGCGGAGCGGCCCCATGCTCGTCTACGGAAGCTCGCTCCACGTCTACGGCCCCGGGCTCGAGGGCGTAGTGGACGCGGACCGACCCTATGGCGCGCAGAGCGACCTCGCCCACCTCTCGAAGGTGTACGCGGAGCTCTGCCTCGGGCTGCACGCCCGTCGCGGAGGGTTCGACCTCGCCCTCCTCCGCCTCGGGATCGTCTACGGTCCGAGCCCGGTCGAGCACGATCGGCCCGAGTCGCAGACGGTCGTCGACCGTTTTCGGCGCCTGGCCGAAGCCGGTGAAGAACTCCCACTCGACGACGACGGGAAAGCGACGATCGGCGTCGTCCACGTCGAGGACGCGGCCCAGATCCTCCTCGAATCCGAATCCGGCGTTGCCAACGTGGCGGCGGAGACGATCACGGTTGCCGACGTCGCCCGCCTGGCCCGCGGCGAGGAGCCCGCCGACGAGCCGGCATTCACGGTGCAGAGCCCCTTTGGCTACCAGCACACCGTTCGGGAGTACCTCCGCCCGTGAGAGTCGTCGTCACCGGCGCTCGGGGCTTTCTCGGCTCCCGCGTGGCCGATCTGCTGGCTGAGAGAGGGCACGAGGTCGTGCGCGTCTCGCGTCCGGACGGCGCGAGCCGCGCTCTCCCCGGCGACTCGATCCAGGTCGATGCGGGCGAGCCGGCCGCGCGCGAGCTGCTGGCGGGGGCCGATGCCGTCTTCCACTTCGCAGGCGTCCCGGACCCGGCCCGCTCGCGTTCGGATCCGGCTTGGGCCGTGCGGCAGAATGCGGGCACCACGCTCAACCTGCTCGAGGGCTGCCTGGAGCACGATTGCGGACTCGTCTTCCCGTCCACGGTCAGAGCGGCCCTCGACCCCCCGCCCGATCCTTACGCGCTCTCGAAGCGGCTCGGAGAGGAGACCTGCCGGCTCCACCCCGCCTCCGCGACCGTGATCCGGCTGACGTCGGTGTTCGGGCCGGGTCAGGTTGCGCGCGAGGGCGCGACCGGCGCGATCGCAACCTTCGCAGCTCGGGCACTGGCAGGGGAGCCAATCGTCATCCCCGGCGACCCCGAGCGAGCGCGCGACTTCGTCTACGTCGACGACCTCGTGCCGGCTCTGGAACGGATCGCCCTCGAAGGGCGCTGGCACGAGACCCTGAGCCTCGCCAGCGGCATCACCACCCCGCTTCGACGCGCCGCCGAGCTCGTCCGCGACGCGGCCGGCTCCGACGCTCCGATCGAGACGCCCGGAGGAGCCCTCGACCCGGGTGAGAACCTGAGCTATGCCGCCGACGGCACGGAGCCGTCACTAGGCTTTGGCGTCCGCCCTCTCGAGGAAGCTATCCCCCTGTATGTCGAATGGCTCCGCAGCCACCCCACAGCTCAAGGCCGCTCCGGATCTTGAGCAGCTAGCCGAGCGGCTCGAGGGCGGTCCCTGGGCGGGGCTCGAGCTGGCCCTGGCGCCACGAGACGTGGCCGACGAGAGCACGCTTAGGCGGGCTGTCGACGCCACGCTCGAGGCCACGGAGGGAGCCGGGCTCGCGTTGACGGTCGAAGCACCCGTGAGCTGGCCGAGCGGCGCCTTCGTCTGCGTCGACCGGCTGACCGAGGAGGCTCGTGGCTGCATCGAGCGAAGCGCTGACTTCGCCGCCGCGATCGGGTCGCCCGTCCTCACGATCCATCTGTACGCACCGCTCGGACCGGGCGAGTTCCGTGCCGCTCCCGCCCTCGACGAGACCGAGATCGAGTGCTTCCTCCGCTTCTATGCGGACACGTGCTCGGAGCGCGGCGTCGAGCCGCTCGTCGAGAACGTCCCGCCCGTACTCCGGATGCGGGTCGGCGGGCTCTTCGTCTCCCAGATCGGCGGCCACTGGCAGGACCTCGTGCGGTGGCGCAAGCGCGTTCCGGAGCTCGGCTTCACGCTCGACCTCTCCCACGCGGGGCTCTTCAGGAGCTTCGCGGCCGCGTATCCGTCGCTCTTCGGGCTCGCATCGGACGAGGACCTGACGCTCGACCGCTACGTCGACGAGCTGGGCCCGGGTGCGGTCGTTGGCCACGTCTCCGACGCCCACGGTCTTCTGGGAGAGGGACTGCCCTACGGCACCGGCGAGCTCGACCTCGACCGGGCAGTCGCTCGCCTCGGAAAGCACGTTCGGTTCCTGGTCGCGGAGATCAACGAGCCCGACCACGCCCGCTCCCCCGACATGAAGCGCGGCTATCGCGCGATCGAGAGCGCCTTGGCGGAGCCGAAGCCGCCGACGGCTCCGCGACCACGGCGTCTGCCGCCGGACGAGTTCGACTGGCAGGCCGTGCTAGGCCTGCGCGATCCAGTGCCGTCGCTCCTCGACCTGCAGGAGCGATTCGGCGGACGCCGCCTCCTGCTCACCGGCGGCGGTGGCTCCATCGGCCGGGCGCTGACCACGTTCCTGCTCGGGTTCAGGCCGGAGTCCGTGACGCTTCTCGACGTCCACGAAGCCTCCCTGACCGCCGACCGGCGCGCGCGGGAGCCAGATGCGCCCGTCCGCTACGCCCTCTGCGACGTCCGCGACCCCGGCCGGATCGAGCGGGAG
>JBPCPR010000322.1:0-5059 GCA_050998925.1 Gaiellaceae bacterium | reverse complement strand
GGCCGGATGCTCGATCGCGAACGTCCAGTCGAAGGCGGGGATCCGGGGCAGGTCGGGGACACCCGGAAGCACGCCCTGCTGGATCGCCCAGATCAGAAGGCTCCCCGCCACGACCGCATCGAAGAGCGTCTCGACGAGCAGGGTGGATCCGATCGTCGGGTAGGTCGATCCCCGCACCCGGCGCTTCACGAGGTAGAGCTTCACGAGATCGCCGCCGCGAGCGGGTGTGATCGAGTTCACGCCGACACCTGCGAGGTAGGCGCCGAAGATGTCGCGGTACCGGATCGGCGTATTCGGATAGGACGCGTGCAGGATGTTCTGCCACGCACGCACGCGCAGCGCGAGCTTCAGGAGATGGAGCGCGACCGCGAGGGCGAGCACCGTCCACGAAACGGCCGCCAGGTGGCTGAAGAAGGCCTGACACGCATCGAGGAACGCCCGGACATCGTCCATGCACCGACGATAGCGGGGCGGCCCGGATAGCTCATCGCTACCGGGCCGTGATCACGGCCTCGATACCCCCGACCGGGTTCGAACCGGTGTCACCGCCGTGAGAGGGCGGCATCCTAGGCCACTAGACGACGGGGGCCTGCTTTTGCCGCAACATGCTAGCGAGCCAGGGTGTGTCCGGTGGTCACCAGCCGGTCACGGATGGGAACCCGATCTGCACCGTCTGCTAGGGTCGCCCGGGTCGTATTCAGGAGGGTTTTACAGTGATTGGACAGTTCGTGCACGCCTACCTCGACCCAGGCACCGGGAGCATGCTCCTGCAGGCCATCGTGGGCGGGGTCGCAGCCGCAGCCGTCGCCGGGCGGATCTTCTGGCGGCGGATTCTCGACCTCCTGCACATCAGGAAGAAGGAAGACCGGCCGTAGTCGAGCCCGCGTTCGAGCCCGGGTCGTTCCGGGACCCGGACAGCCGCGTCGTGGTCGTCGGAGGGACGATCTTCCGGACACTCAGCCCGGCTGGGCTCGAAGACTGGCGAGCACTGGCTGGGAGCGCCCTCTTCGAGCGGGCCGTTGCCGAGGGCCGGCTGGTCGGCACCGAGGAGGCCGACGAGACAGCCATGCCCGCCGGGCTCCGTGACGGAGCCGCCGGCGTCCTGCGCCACGAGGTGATTCCGTTCGTCTCGTACCCGTACGAATGGCCCTTCTCGATGCTGAAGGACGCCGCGCTCCTCCAGCTCTCGCTGCTCGACGAGGCGATCGGCGAGGGCCTGATGCTGAAGGACTCGTCCCCGTACAACGTCCAGTGGCGTGGAACGACCCCGGTCTTCATCGACGTCGGCTCGTTCGAGCGGCTGCGGGAAGGCGAGCCATGGGCGGGATCCCGGCAGTTCTGCATGCTCTTCCTCTACCCGCTCCTCCTCCAGGCCTACAAGGGCATCGAGTATCCGCCGCTCCTTCGCGGCGCGATCGACGGGATCTCTCCGGTGCAGGCGCGCCGCATGTTCTCGGCCCGCGATCTGCTCCGGCGCGGCGTTCTCACGCACGTCGCCTTGCACGCGCGCCTCGAGCGCCGCTATGCCGACTCGTCGAAGGACGTGAAGGGGGAGCTGAAGAAGGCCGGCTTCAAGACCGAGCTCGTCCGCGCGAACGTGCGCGGGCTCAGGCGCCTGGTCGAGCGCCTGGAGTGGAAGCCGGGCGCCACAGCCTGGACCGGATACGGCACCCGGAACACCTACACGGACGCGGACGCCGAGCGGAAGGCGGCGTTCGTCCGGGAGGCCGCCTCCATGCGACGGAGGCGCCTGGTCTGGGACCTCGGCGCGAACGACGGGCGCTACACCCGGATCGCGGCCGAGCACGCGGACCACGCTCTTGCGATCGACGCCGACCAGGCGGTGGTCGATGCTCTCTATCGCTCGCTCCGCGAGGAGGGCTCGGGGACGATCGTGCCTCTCGTCGTGAACGTCGCCGACCCCTCGCCCGGCCTCGGCTGGCGGGGCAAGGAGCGCCAGCCCCTGTCCGAGCGCGGTACGCCCGACCTGACGCTGTGCCTCGCGCTCGTCCATCACGTCGTGATCGGCTCGAATGTCCCCCTGCGCGAGTTCCTCGGCTGGCTGCGCGAGCTGGGCACCGAGGTGGTGATCGAGTTCCCCACCCCCGACGACCCGATGGCGGCGCGACTACTCGCTCGCAAGCGCGAGGGCATCCACGACGACTACAACCAGGGATCCTTCGAGCGCGCCATCTCCGAGGTGTTCGAGATCGAGCGTTCGGAGCGGCTTGAGTCGGGGACCCGGGTGCTCTACCGTGCCCGGCCCCGCGCCTGACCGAGGGCGTCCGCGCCGCGTCCGCGAGCTTGGCTACGCGGGCGTCCATCTGCTCGTCCTCACCTCGTTCGCCCTGGCGCAGCCGCTCTTTTCCCTGCTTTCGGAGAACGTCGTCTTCTTCGCCGCCCGCGGGTCCTCACGGTGGGAGATCGTCGTCTTCGCCCTCGGCATCGTGCTCGTCCCGCCCGCGCTCGTGCTGGCGGCGGAAGCGCTCGTGAGCCTCGCGCACACGGGTGCGGCCCGCAAGCTGCACCTGATCGTCGTCGGGCTCCTCTCGGGGCTCGTCGCCATGCAGGTCGTAAACCGCATCGGTGACCCTCCGCAGAGCCTCTTCACAGCGCTGGTCGTCGGGATCGCGGTCGGGGCCGCCTTTGCGTACGGCCGGCTGGGGGCGGTCCGCTCCGTCCTCACCGTGCTCGCACCGGCGCCCCTGCTCTTCCTGGGCCTCTTTCTCTTCGGCTCGCCGGTTGCGAAGCTCACGCTCGCAGAGGACGCGCAGGCCAAGCCGGCGGACATCGAACGGAGGGCGCCCGTCGTGATGGTCGTCTTCGACGAGTTCCCCTCGCTCTCGCTCCTCGACCGCTCGGGACGAATCGACCCCGTTCGGTACCCGAACTTCGCCGCCCTGGCCGGGGAGGCAACCTGGTTTCGGAACGCAACCGCCGTCCAGGGGAACACGAGCCTCTCCGTTCCGGCGATCCTGACCGGTCTCTACCCGCGCGATGCGAGCAAGATCCCGATTGCCTCCGACCACCCGCGTAACCTCTTCACGCTCCTGGGCGGCGCCTACCGGCTGAACGTGACCGAGGCCGTGACCCGGCTCTGCCCCGCGAATCTCTGCTCCCGGTCCACCGGCGAGGGCTTTCCCGTCCGCCTCGAGTCGCTTGCCTCCGACCTGAGCGTCGTCTATCTCCACATGGTGCTGCCTTCCGAGCTCCGCGACCGACTCCCGTCGGTGACGGCGACGTGGGGGGACTTTCGCGGCGCGGATGGACGGACGCGGCGCGAGGACGACCTTCGTCGCAGGCTCGAGCGCGGCTTCCTCCAGCAGCGGCTCTTTCCCGGCTCGGTGCGGGATCGCGACCTCAGGTTCCGCGTTTTCGCGGACTCGATCAGGGCCTCGGAGCGGCCGGAGCTCTCGTTTCTCCACGTGCTCCTGCCGCACTACGGCTGGGTGTACCTGCCGTCCGGGAAGCGCTACGCGAAGGCCGCTACGATCGCGGGCCTCGCCGACGACACCTGGAGCGACGACGAGGTGCTGGCGAACCAGGGCTGGCAACGGCATCTGCTCCAGGTCGGCTTCGTGGACACGCTCCTCGGCGAGCTGGTCGGGAGCCTCCGGCGCCGCGGGCTCTACGACCGCTCGCTCATCGTCCTGACGGCGGATCACGGAGTCAGCTTCCGCCCCGGGGGGCCCCGCCGGGTGACGACGACCGAGAACCTGCCCGAGCTGGCGTTCGTGCCACTCCTCGTGAAGGCCCCGGGGCAGACCGCGGGGCGGGTCGTCCACGACCACGTCGAGTCCGTCGACATCCTGCCGACGCTTGCGGACGCTGTCGGGATCTCGCTCCCGTGGAAGGTCGACGGCCACTCGGCGCTCGACCCGTCCTTCCTCCCGGCGCCGCTCGTGCGGATCTACAAGACGTCCGGCGGGAGCCTCACGGAGGCGGTCTCGTCGCTCGAGCGCCGCCGTGACGAGCTCCTCGAGCAGAAGATCGCGCTCTTCGGGGATCGGGACCGGGGCGAGGGTCTCTACCGCTTCGGCCCTCACCGCGAGCTGGTCGGTCGGCGCGTTGCGTCACTGGATCCCGGGCTTGCGGCCGGGCTGGCGGTCGAGCTCGACCTCGGCGACCGGATGCGAGCCGATCCTGACGCCGGAACGGTGCCGGCAAGGATCACCGGCAGCCTTTCGGGCGAGACCGCGGCGCCGGGCCTCGACCTCGCCGTCGCGGTCGACGGGCAGGTCGAGGCGGTCACGCGGAGCTATCTGTTCAGGGGGAATCCGGCGCTCTCGGCGCTCGTCCCCGAGGCCTCGCTCACCGCTGGCGCGCACGAGGTCGAGATCTTCCAGATCGACGCCTCCGGACGCATCCTCCGCATTCGGTCCGGCCGCTAGAAGGCCGCAGCGTCAGTCGGCGCGGTCGTCTTCTTCTTCGGCGAGCTCACCGGCGTCGCCGAGCTTCTCGACGATCGCGTACCCGCCGTTTCGGTACACCTCGCGCTCGACCTCGGGCAACCAGACGTGGCCGACGACGATCAGGAAGTGGTGGGAATCCGAACGGACTCCTTCGTACTCAGGAGTCGTCAGGGCGACTGTTTCGACGCAGGTTTCACGGCTGCACTCGCAGACGAACTCGATTCGACTCGCCCGATCGCCCTTGGCCCAGCCCTCGCTGACGCTTCGGATGCGCTCGTTGACCTCCCGAAAGAGCGCCTCGTTCTTGCCGACCCGGTACTCCGTAGCGGACACGGAGCAAGTATGCGCCGCGGGCGAAGAAAAGAAAAGGTTTGAGCGTCTCTGCTCAGTTTCGCCTGGTCCAGTTACCTCGAGCGCCGGCGCGCGGCCAACAAAAAGCCGCTGTTTCCAGCGGCTTTACGAGACTGCGGGACTAGGATTCGAACCTAGACTACCTGATCCAGAGGTGGGCGAAGTGGTCGGCCACAGAGGGTCAGGTGTCGCCGAATCCGCATGCATTCACGCTTGGGGAATTACGGTTACGTCCTACGCGGTCACCGGCGGTCAATGGTTTCTGACACCGCATCTGACACGCTAGATCACGCCGA
>JBPCPR010000318.1:0-5667 GCA_050998925.1 Gaiellaceae bacterium | reverse complement strand
GTGGCGACGAGGATGCGCATCGTTACGCCGCCACCTGCTCTGATTCGGCGAGTTCGTCGGAGATCAGCCCAAGCAGGCGCTCCGCGCGGGTCTCCCATGTGTTTCTGGACGCAAGCTCGGTCCGGCGCGCGCGATCGTCCGCGCTCCGGAGCGCGAGCGCCGCCTCGACGGCGTGGACGAAAGCCTCCGGGCCTTCGACGAGCCTGACGTCAGGCTCCATCGCGCCGAGGACGGGAACGCCGGTCGCCACCACGGGTTTTTCGGCTGCCAGGTACTCGTACAGCTTGAGCGGGAAGCAGTTGTCCGTGTAGCCGTTCCGCACGTAGGGAATCAGACCGACATCGAAAGCGGCGACGTACTCCGGAAGCTCGCCGTACGGCTTGGGGCCCACCCAGCGAACATTGGAGAGCCGGCCTAGCTCGGCGAGGCGACGGCCGGTGCCCGGACGGGCCGGTCCGACGAGGAGTAGCGTCCAGTCCGGGCGGGTGCGCGCAACCGCATCCAGAAGGTCGAAATCGACTTTCGTGGCAAGGAAGTTGCCCGCAAAACCGAGGACCGGACTGGCGAGATCCTGTACGTCCGCCGCCGCGCGCCGCGGGTCGGTCGCCCGTGAGAAGTGGGCGAAGTCACCGACGTTCGACACCAGGTGGGTGGCGCGATTTCGCGCCCGTTGGCGCGCCTCGAGGGCAGGGGTGGTTGCGAAGACCAGCCTAGACCGCCGAGCCGCGTCGGCATCGCCCGCCTCGACGAGCTGCCGCCGGCGCCCAGCCGAGGAATGCCACCCGTAGTCGTCGACGCAGTCGTAGACCGCGAAGAGCTCCCCCGCGTGGCCGATGACGCCGGAAGCGCACGGGTCGTAGACCCACAGGATGTGTGGTGCCGGAAGATCGCGTGCGAGCCGGCGCACCTTGCGCGCCGTCATGGCTGCGTTCACCCGTCTCGCGAGCTCGAACCGCTGACCCAGGGGAAGCACATTCGCCGCCTTGCAGACCCACACGTCCTTTTCGTCCGTCCTTTCGGCGCGCAGGACGCGAAACAGCGAGCGGCGACCGTCCGCTCTCAGAAGTCGCCAGAGCTGGCGCCCGAAGAAGTAGCCGGTCTCCACGAAAAGGACGGCGTGACCGCGACGCGCCGCGCGCCGCATGATCTGCTGGCGGTGCGTCGGCAGCTCGGTTTTCCAGTCCTGCGGGGAGAGGCAGACGATCGAGAAAGAGTCATCCACGGGCTTTGCCTCTGGCGAAGGACCGCGGCGCGCGCCCGCCGGCCGGTCGAGCCCGGAGCACGCCTTCGTACGCGGCGACCAAAGTGGTCGTATACGGACGAAGGCCGAACGGTCGGGCAGCTGCAGGGCCTCGGGCCCCCATGGCCCGAGCTCGCGCTGGATCCTCCAGGAGTGCGGATATCGCTTCGGCAAGCTCTCTCGGAGCGCGATCCGGCACGAAGACGCCGGCACCGGCCGCCTCGACCTGAGAGGCGACCCCGGCGATACGGGTCGCCACGATCGGAACGCCCGCCGCCATCGCCTCGACGAGCGGATTGCCGCCCGGATCGTGGCGGGTGGGAAAGAGGAAGAGGTCGGCCTCGCCGTAGAAGTCCTCGGGCGCCTCGGTCCGGCCGAAGAAATGCACACGGTCGGCGACGCCGGCACGTGCGGCCTCTCGGCGGAAACGCTCCGAATCACCGGCCCCGACGACCAGCAGGTGGGCTCGGGGATGGCGCACGAGCGGGAGTGCGGCGATCGCGTCGCCGAGACCCTTTCGCTCGAAGTCGTGGCCGACGAAGAGCAAGGCCGCGTCCTCAGCTTCGAGGCCCAGGTGTCTACGGGTGCCGTTTCGCCTGGCATTCGTGAACGGATCGAGGTCGATCGGGTTCGGGATGACGTCGATCTGCGCAGCGTCGACGCCGGGGATCCGGACGACGTCGTTCCGGACGGACTCCGCGACTGCGATGACTCGCTCGAAGCGGCCGCTTCGGAACTGGAGGCGCTCGATCGACCTCGCGACCCCGAGCTGCGGTCGCGTCAGGGCCCCGACGTACGCTCGAAGTCGAGCTGCCCGATAGTCCTTCCCGGCCTCGAACGGCCACCGCCGCTGCTCCGCCTTCGTGACCGCATGAACCGTGACGACGTCGTGCTCCCAAGTCGCGGTCCCGTGCACGTCGACGATGTCGTAGCGGCTGCGATCTCGCCGGAGTGCCCGGGTCGCGGCGGCCGCGAAGCTCGCGCACTCGAGCGGATACCCGAGGCGCGAGCGGGACACGGTGGCAGGACGAACGTCGTGGAACGTCACCCCGCCGAGCTCGGCGACGCTCGTGTCCGGATTGCAGTAGGCGTGGACCTCGACACCCGCGTCGGCGAGAGCGCGAGCATGCAACATCGCGTCGCGCTCGAGGCTGCCGCCCATGTTGAAGTTGCGGAAGACGAGGGCGACTCGCATGTTCTGATGTCCTAGTACTTGGTGCCCCTCAGCACGGCGGGCAGCGTGCGAAGGATGAGGCCGAAGTCGCCGCGAAGCGACCAGTTCGTGACGTAGAGGTAGTCGAGCTTCGTCATCTCATCGAATGGGATGTCGCTACGACCGAGGACCTGCCAGAGCCCGGTCATGCCAGGCCGGAGGCGCAAACGGTTTCTTGCCCAGTGACTGACCTGACGATCCTCGACTGCGATGAGCGGCAGTGGGCCGACGAGCGACATC
Source organism: Gaiellaceae bacterium (assembly GCA_050998925.1). Classification (GTDB taxonomy): domain Bacteria; phylum Actinomycetota; class Thermoleophilia; order Gaiellales; family Gaiellaceae; genus DASQGA01. The sequence continues at coordinate 2,974 of JBPCPR010000318.1, read as the reverse complement.
TCACCGCGAAGGACGTTCAGGAGCTGAGGGATCTCGTCCAGTGAGTACCGCCGCAGCCGCGCGCCGGTACGGGTAACTCGAGGGTCGAACGAGATCTTGAACATCCGCGGGTCTCCCACGAGATGCTTGTTCAGGTGCGCGACCTCGTCCTTTCGATCGTCGGCGTCCATGGACATGGTCCGAAACTTGAAGATCCGGAAGGTGCGGTCGCCACTGCCCACTCGCTCCTGGCGGAAGAAGACCGGTCCTGCCGAATCGAGCTTGATGAGGATGGCGGCCACGAGGAACAGCGGGGCGAGGAGCAGTAGCCCGAGTGTGGATACGAGGATGTCCATCAGGCGCTTCATGAGCTGCGACGACCGGGTGAGGCGGAGGGGGCGAAGGCCCATCAGCGGCAGCCCCTCGACCGTGTGGATGTCGACTCCGGGCCCGACGATGTCGAAGAGCCGCGGCACGATGTCGATCTGGACGTCGAGATCCTTCAGGGAGCGAATGAGGTCGAGCACGGGCTCGTGCGACTCGTTCGAGAACGCGATCAGCACCCGCTCGACGTCGAAGAGCCTGATGATGGCGGGCAGCCGTTCCGGAGGCCCGAGAAGGGTCAGATGCTTCAGGTCGTTCCGACGCTGCTTCGGCTCGCCGTCCACGAAGCCGACGAGGTTGATTCCGTACTCGGGATGCTGGAGCAACTTGCGCCCGACGAGCTGGCCCACCTCTCCTGCGCCGACGATGACTGCATTCTGGAGATACGTGATCCGCCGCCGCGCGAACACCCGAGCCGACACGCGGCCCGCCGTGATCAACGGGATCGCGAGAGCCCAGAAGACGACGATCTTCGCGAACTCGGGTCGAGCGAGGCCGGTCAGCCAGCCGCCCATGACGAGCGCCCACGCGCCGACGGTGGCCAGATGGAAGACGTCGACGAGGTCGTCGATGGTCGAGTGGTTGGTCCGCTCCTCGTCGCGCTCGTAGAGGCCATAGAGCTTCGCTGCGAAGATCCAGGCCGGGAGAGTCCCGAAGAACAGGATCCACTCCAGCCGTGCGTCGACGGGCGTGACCCCCTGGGGGACGCCGACGACGAGTTGCGCCGCGACGAACGCGAGCGCGAGGCCCACCAGGTCGGCCGCGAGCAGCATGCGACGGACAAGCCATCCGCGCCTGCGGATTCGCGCCTTCCTCCGCCTCCGCTCGAGGATCTCGAGAGTCCGGTCGTCTAGCCCGGCTGCGATCTCTTCGTAGATTGCGGCCCCCCGGAGGAGCGCCGCATGCTCGGTCGCGTTCAAGCTTCTTTCCCCTTTCCCCTTGCACGCGCCCTGTCACGGGCGGCGGTGCCCCGAATCGAGGCGGTCGAACCCCTTCCGGCCGTTGCGGCAGTCAGTCGCCGAAGCCTTCGAGCGGCGCCTTTAGGCCACCCGGTCATGCTCGCGCGCCGCCTCGCGATCCGCGTCCCGTCGGTATCCGTATCCGTAGCCGGCCCCGTAACCGTACGCCTCGTCCTCATCGGCGCCGGTGACCACGTAGCCCAGCACTCGCACCTGGCTGGTCTCGAGCACCCGGTGGAGCTCCTTCACTGCAGCCCGTCGCAACATTTTGAGCCGCGTGACGATGATCACGGCCTCGACCTTCGAGGTGAGAGCCATTGCATCGCCGACGCTGAGAAGCGGCGGAGCGTCGACGATGACGAGATCCGAACGGTCGCGCAGCTCCTGGATGATCCTGGCAACCGCCTCGGTGCCGACGAACTCGCCGGCGTCAGGCGGGAGCGGTCCGGAAGCGAGGACCTCGAGAAAACCCGATGCCTTACCGTTCGGAGATCCATTTCCGTGCCCGTTCAGGAAGCCGACGGACTGCTGAGGAAGACCTGACGTTTCGCTCACGGTGATCCGGGCGAGTGCGTCCTCGAGGAGGACATGCCCCAAAGCCACGTCGGTCAGTCCCGGGTGGCCCTGGAGCTCGAAGAACCGGTCGAGATAAGGCCGTCGAAGGTCGAGGTCGACGAGTGCCACGCGCTTGCCCGATCGCGCCAGCGCGACGGCGAGGTTGGCAGCACTCGTGGACTTGCCCTCGGACTCGAGCGCACTCGAGACCATCACGACCTTGGCGCTGCAACCGAGGTTCACGAACTCGAAGTTGGTGCGGAGCATCCTGAACGCCTCCGCTTGCGTGCTCTGGGGCTCGGCGACCATTACGAGCTTGTCGTGCGAGGCCAGGCGCTTCGGCGGCTCCGGGATTCGCGCGAGGAGCGGCGCGTGCAACCGCTCGCCGAGCTCCTCGGCCGTGCGCACCCGCGTGTCCAGCGCCTCACGGAGGAACGCGAGCCCGAACCCGAGGACGATCCCGAACATGAGACCGATCAGCCCATTTCTGAAGGGGCGGGGCTGGATCTGGGCGGCGCCCGCAGCCTCTCGTACCTGGAAGGTGTTTCCGCCCTGGAGCGTCTGCAGCGTCTCGAGCTGCTGCCGCTTGTCCTCGAGGCTCTGGTAGAGGTCCGACTCCCGGTCTCCCTCGCTCTCGAGGTCGGCAAGCTTGTCGTCGATCTGGGAGAGGGCCTTCGTCACGGTGCCCGTGTCGAGCTCTTGCTTGTACGAAGTGAATGCTTTTGCGTACGCGCTTGCGAGCGTCGCTGCGCGGTCTGGAACGCGGTCGACCACGGAGACGCTCAGGATGTCCGCGTCGATGCGCGGCGTGACCGTCGTAGCGCCGAGAAGCTGACCCGGGCTCATGTCAGACACGTTCGCGAGGGTCAGGGCCCGGCGTGCGACCTCCGAGACCATGGCGAGGTCGGCCTGGGTCTGCAGCGTCCGGTCCGGATAGAAGCCGGACGAGGTTGCGATCCCCGTGAGGCTCGGCGCGAGGTCGCGGTTGGCGAGGAGGAGCTCAGAGTTCGCCTGGTAGAGCTTGGGCTGCTGCATCGAAAGGATCACGGCCACGAGCGGGATGAGAATCACCGCCGTCGCGATCACCCACTTTCGCC
>JBPCPR010000302.1:0-5779 GCA_050998925.1 Gaiellaceae bacterium | reverse complement strand
GCCCGACGCGGGGTCGAGCAGCCGCTGCTCCGAGAGCGTGTGACCGAGGCCCTGGATGATGCCGCCTTCTACCTGGCTCGACGCGCCGAGCGGGTTGATAATGCGCCCCACGTCGTGGATGGCGGCGATCCGGTCGACCCGCACCTCGCCCGTCTCGACGTCGACACGGACCTCCGCGACCTGGATCCCGAAGGTGAGGATGCGCATCCCGGCAGGGTTCGGGCCGCGCGACCCCTGCCCGAGGATCTGGCCGTCCTCGAGCAGGCCGGTGACCTCCTCGAGCGGCCACGACCCGCCGGCGGAGGAAAGCACATCGCCGTTCTCGAGGCGCAGCACCCGCTCCTCGACCTGGTAGCGCTGCGCGGCGATCTCGATCACCTGGCGCGCCACGTCGGCGGCAGCCGAACGCACCGCGGGCCCCATGCTCGGGGTCGTCGAGGAGCCGGCCGAGTACGAGGCGTACGGGCCCCGGTCGGAGTCGCCGAAGGAGATCTCGACCCGGTCGAGCGCGAGGCCGAGCTCCTCGGCCGCGATCTGGGCGAGCGCCGTGGACGTGCCGGTGCCGATGTCCTGGTGGCCCGTGATCACGTGGGCGCGACCGTCGGCGCCCATCCGCACCCAGGCGTAGGACGGTGGGCCGCCGCCGCCGTACCAGATCTGGCTGGCGAGGCCGACTCCATGCTTCCAGGCCCCGTTCGAGCGCGCCCGGACCTCCTCGCGGCGTCCCCAGTGAGGATCGGCCCGCCGGTAGCACTCGAGCAGGTTCTTGGAGGAGAACGGCCGCCCGTCGACCAGGTCCGAGTCGGCATGATTCCGACGCCGAAGCTCGAGCGGGTCGAGATCGAGCTTCGCAGCCAGCTCGTCGAGGATGCACTCGAGGCCGAAGGTGCCCTCGACGAACCCGGGGGCGCGGAAGGCATCGTTGGGACCCGTGTTGACCTTCGCGCCGGCCTCGTCGGTGCGGACGTTCGGGCAGGCGTAGAGCATCTGCATCGGGCCGGCCGTGGACGACTTCCAGCCCTCCCACCCGACCGCCATCACGTAGTCGCCGCCGAGCGCGGTCAGCGTGCCGTCGGAGCGGGCGGCGACGACGAGGCGCTGGATCGTCGCGTGCCGGTTCCCGGTCGCCAGGTTCTCCTCGCGCCGGGTGAGCGCGCAGCGGACGGGCCGGCCGGTTCGCCGCGCCAGCTCTGCGGCGAGGAACCCGTGGTCGCCGGGCTCCGTCTTCGCGCCGAAGCCGCCGCCCATGTAGCGGCAGACGACCCGCACCCGGTCGGCGGGGATGTCGAAGTGGGCCGCGAGCTTGTCGCGGATGTTCCAGATCCACTGCGTCGAGGTGTAGACGGTCAGCCGGTCGCTCTCCCACTCACACACCGTCTGGTGTGTCTCGAGGGCGTTGTGGAGGACGGTCTGCGTCCGGTACTCGGCCTCGACGACCACGTCCGCCTCGGCCAGCCCCTGCTCGAGATCGCCGCGCTCGTAGTGCGTGGCCTCGTCAATCAGGGAGCCTCGCCGCACGGCCTCGTCGGGATCGAGGAGCGGCTCGAGGACGTCCCATTCGACGTCGACGAGCTCGAGTGCGGCGGCGGCCTCCGCGGACGTGTCCGCTGCGACAGCCGCAACGGGCGCGCCCGGATACCCGGGCTCTCGGGTGAGGGAGTCGCTGTCGTCCGGGCCGATCGCCGCCCGGACGCCTGGGGCGACGAGCGCGGGCGCCAGGTCGAGGTGGCGCACCCGGGCCGAGGCGTGTGGGCTCCTGAGCACAGCCGTGTGGAGCAGGCCGGGGAGCTGGACGTCGGCGGTGTAGCGAGCTTCGCCACGGGCGCGGGCGTGACCCGTGACCCGCTCGGCCGGGCGGCCGACCGTGTCGCGAGGGCCGGCCGGCCACTGCTCGAGCTGGTCCTCGTCGACCACCACCCATTGCTCCGTGTAGCGCCCCTCGACTTCCTTCTCGGTTCGGATCAGCCGCGCCAGGAGAGAATCGCCTCCTCGATCTTCGGGTAGGTGCCGCAGCGGCAGAGGTTTCCGGCCATTCGATGGCGAATCGCCTCGCGCGTAGGCTCGGGGCTTTCCGCGACGAGCGCGGAGGCCGAGACGATCTGACCCGGCGTGCAGAACCCGCACTGGACGGCGTCGGCCCGTACGAACGAGTCGACGAGCTGGTGGTCGCGCAGGCCCTCGATCGTCGTCACCTCGCGCTCGCCGAGCGTGGCGGCGAGCATGATGCACGCAAGGACGGGCTCTCCGTCCAGCAGCACCGTGCAGGCTCCACAGTGGCCTTCTCCGCAGCCGATCTTCGTGCCCGTCAAGCCCAGGTCCTCCCGCAGGACGTCGGCGAGCGACCGCAGGCCGGGCGGGTGGAGCCGGTGCGCCTGGCCGTTCACACGGAGCTCAGGCACCCGCCGCGACCGCCTCGATGTCCGCGAGGTGGACGAGCCGGAAGGTGAGCCTTGCGCAGCGCCTTCGCTCCTCCTCGGTCTCGCTCTCGGCGGACGCTCGCCAGAGGTCACGGGCGCAGACCAGGAGCTCGGCGATCCGGCCCCGCTCCGCCTCGTAGCCGTCCCGCTCCGTGCACGCGTTCAGCGCCAGCCCGAGGACGCCGATGGTGTCCGCCTGGCTCGTCCACAGGAGTGGGGTCGCCATGGCGAGGTAGCTGTGGATGCGCGCGAAGGTCATCGGCTGCTCGAACGTCCGCCCGCCGGTCGGCGTGGAAGGCTCGATCGGCGGCTCGCCGTCCGCGATCCGCCGCGCGGTGCGGCCCAGGAGGTTCCGGAGCTGATCTTCGTCGAACCCCGCCTTCAGCGCCGCCCGGATCGTGTTCGCCAGCGAGCTCGGCTGCTGGCCGTACGGGAAGTCCGAGGCGTAGACGAGCTGCTCGGCCGGGATCCGGCTGAAGGAGTCGAGCAGGTCGACCGGGCTCCAGACGGACGTGTCGAAGAAGACGCCTGCGCGTCCGGCGAACGCCTCCGAGAGGGCGGCGAGATCGGCGATGCCGCAGTGGGCGATGATCAGCTGGGCCTCTGCGTGCGCCTCGACGAGCCGCCGGAGCTCGGCCGCGATCGGAGGCAAGCCTCGCCCGCCGTGGATCAGGATCGGGACTCGCCGCTCCGCCGCGAGGCGGAAGACCGGTGCCAGCCGCTCGTCGTTCAGGAGGAACTTCTGCGCGCGAGGGTGCAGCTTGATCCCCCGCGCTCCACGGTCGAGGCAGCGCTCGGCCTCGGGAATCGGGTCCTCCGAGAGGTCGAGGCGGACGAACGGGATCAGGAGCCCACCCGAACGCTCCGCCGCCTCGAGCGTCCGATCGTTCGCGGCCCTGAAGGCTGGATGGCGGTCGGGCTCGTCCAGGCAGAAGGCGAACGCCCCCGTGACCTCGTAGCGCTCGAGGAACGCAACCAGCTCGTCGAGCGGCGCCACGAACCCTTCGATGTCCTGTCCCACATGGACGTGCGCGTCGAAGAGCTCGGTGCCTACGGGGATGAGCTTGCGCACCGCGTCCTCGTAGGTCGCCACGAGTGCGAGTGCCCGCTCGAAGACGTCTTCCACGAAGCTTGAGCCTACCCGAGCCCACCTCTCGCGAAGCGGGCTCGGGAGACTCGCCAGCGCCTGCTAGGCCTGAGCCGTGACGACGAACTCGCCGTTCAGGTAATCGTCCCGCGGGATTCCCGAGCACGAGTAGATCCGCCCGCGGTTGCAGGTGAACCGGTTGCCGGCGTTCGTGATCACGACGACCACCTTGCTCACAGAAGGGTCGAACAAGAACGGGACGGGTGCCGCGTCGCCGCTCACATCGAGCGGCATCGTCGTGGTGCTTGCCACGTTGCCGACGAGGTCGAAGACGATCACCGTCGCCACCCCGATCCCCGGCGGGAAGTTGATGCCGATGTTCAGCAGCGATCCAGCCGGCGCCGCGGGGTTCGGCTTGAAGAGGACGTAGTCGTTCGAGAGGTGGAGCATGTCGAAGGGCAAGGTGCGGCCAGGGCTCCCCGGGTCGAGCTGGCTGCTTCCTCCCGTGCCCCCCGGAATCGCCCCAGCAGTCGGGTAGAGAGCGCCCTCCCTGTAGAACAACGCGGGAGCGGTGTTCCAGGTGCCGAACAGGGCGAGCATCGCCTGGAGCGAGGTGCCACGAGCCGCGAGGACGGCCGCGATCGACTTGAACCCGTAGTTCGCCCTGCCGATCGAGCGATTCCAGAATTGCCTGATGATCCCGCGGCCGTGGACCTCGGAGAGGAACCGGTACCAGATCCAGGTGCCGTACTGGGTGGACGGTCGAGCGGCGTCGAGCGGGATCCACGGGCCGCGGGTGCTGTTGTTCACGGGATCCATCGGGCTGCCGCGCTGGAGGTACTGGAGGTTGTCGTTGACGGCCGGGAAGACCTCGTCCTCCATCCAGGTCGCGGTGCCTTCCATGAACGCCCGATCCTCGAATAGGCCGTCGTACGCGAGCTGGATCGCGTGGAAGAACTCGTGCGCCGCAGTCACCTGGAGGGCCTCGAGCCGGTTGGCGCCGCTCCTGAACTCGGTGGGCCGGTAGTCGTTGTCGAAGACGCAGTAGGCCGAGCTCTGGCGACGCGTGTTCCTGTTGATCCGGGGATCGTCGGTCGCGCAGTACCCGTAGAGCCCTCTGTTGCCGATCTGGGCGATGAAGATGTCGATGCGCCCGTTCGGGTTGCCCCCGTTGTGCGGCCCGGAGCTCGAGTCCTTGAGGGGCTTCTTGTAGCCGTACTTGCCGATCTCGGTCTGCCAGACCTTGTTCATCGTTTTGACGGTCTTGTCGACGTAGTCGGGCTTCCCGTTCCGGTTTCGGTCGACGAGCGAGGGCTTCTCGGACCCGCTCGTCACCCAGTGGACGCAGAACCTGGGCGTGCAGAGGCGCTTGCGGTTGCTCTTCGAAACGCGCACGTAGCCCGCGGGGGCCTCGCTGGCACCGTCGGTCGGCCGCGCCAGCAGCCCCTTGGCGAGGCGGCGGTCGCTCTTCGAGAGCGAATCGACTCTGACCGCTAGGTCGCGGAGCGCCATCGTCGCCTCGCGGGGGTCGGCGTGTGCGACCGCGCTCGCGTAGCGTGGGTTGCCGAGCCGTGGCGCGAGCAGCGCCAGCGCACGCTGGAGTGCGTACTGGGCGCCGGTGATCTGGCCGGAGGTCAGGGCGCGCGTGAGAGTGTCGTCGGGTGCGCCGGCTGCGAGCGACCTTTCGCTTGCGGCGGCGCTGCCCGCGAATGCGAGCACCGTGACCGCCGCCGCCGAGGCAAGGAAACGCGCGCGGGCGGAGAACAGCATGGAAAAACTCCTACGTTCGGGGGAGACGGCCTGAGGTCACGAAAGTACGCTGCGGGTCGGCCGTTGTCCAGACCACCTTGGGGGTTTCGCGCACGTCGTCCAGGCGAGAGCCGCACTCGCCGCGCTAGCATCGGCCGGAATGCCGAACGTCTTGATCTACGCCGACTCGATCAGGTCACCGGAGTTGCGCCACGAGGTGCCGTTCTCTGCCCCCGACCCGTTTGTCTACGTGGAGCGGAACGGCTCCAGGCACGTGTACGCAGGCTCGATCGAGCTACCCCGTCTGGTCGAGCTCGCGGATCTCGAGGTCTTCTCCTACGAGGAGCTGGGTGTCGACGAGCTCGTCGAGCAGAAGCTCGGCCCCCACGAGCGCGAGCGGGAGCTCGTGCTCCGCGCCTGTCGCCACGCGGGCGTCGAGGACGTCGTCACGCCCGCCTCGTTTCCCCTCGATGCGGCGGATCACCTGCGTGCGAACGGGATCGAGCTGCACCCCGACGGAAAGCTC
>JBPCPR010000259.1:0-10623 GCA_050998925.1 Gaiellaceae bacterium | reverse complement strand
GGACAGGGCCATGGTGTAGAGGAGCTGAAATCCCCATTTGGGCGGGAAGATGTTCAGCTGCTGCGTGGACGCATCGGCGATGTAGGAGACGCTGCCCTCCTGCAACCACGTCGCCGCGCGGGGGAGGTGGTAGACCATGGAGTCCCAGTCGTTGGGCGGCGAGGCAAGGCCGACGAACGCCTCGTAGACGAACGCGAGCCCAACGACTCCGGCCAGCCCCGCCACGAGAGGGTGCGCGCGCGCGGCCGCCCGCAAGGACACGCGCGGCAGGCGCAGGGGCGCGCCGAAGCGCCGGGCGCAGACGAGCGCAGCCGCCAGCAGGACGGTCTCGCCGAGCACGTAGCCGAGCGGCCCGACCCAGCCGAACGGCGAGAGGAGCTCGGTCAGGACGACGATCTCTGCGCTGGCGAGGAGGTAGGCGCCGAGGAACAGCGAGACCGCGGAACGGGGACGTAGACAGGCCGCGAAGATGAGCGCTGTAGCGGCGAGACCGGCTGCAGCGAGGAGGAGGAGAGCGGTCACTGTCGGGTCGCGCGGGCCGGCGGCCGGCCGCGGCCGACAACAATAGCCGGGCATGGGACGACAACGGACGCCTCCGCCCCGGCTTGTCGGCGCTGCTTCGACCGCGCTTGCGGCTCGCATCTCGGCGCGAAACCGCCGCCGCAAGCTACGTCTCTTCCTCGAGACGGTGCGACCCGACTCGAGCACGCGCGTCGTCGACGTCGGCGTGACGGACACCGCTTTCGGGAGCGAGCCGGGCGTCGCCGGCACCCACAACTTCTTCGAGGCGATGTACCCGTGGCCGGAGCGGATCACGGCGGTCAGCGACCGCGACCTCTCTCGCTTCCAGCAAGCCTTTCCGGAGGTCACCTGCATCGTCGCGGATGGGCGAGACCTGCCGTTCGCCGAGGACGAGTTCGACGTGGCCTTCTCGAACGCGGTCGTCGAGCACGTCGGAGACCGCCGCGCTCAGCGGGACTTCGTGCACGAGCTCTGCCGGGTCGCTCCTCGCGTCTTCGCCTCGACGCCGAACCGCTGGTTCCCGATCGAGTCGCACACGCTGGTGCCGCTCGCCCACTGGCTTCCACGCGGCCCGAGGGAGCGGGCCTTCTCGGCGCTCAGGCGCTCCGAGTGGGAAGGAGTCGAGCTTCTCGGCCCGCGCGACTTCGTCTCGCTCTTTCCGTTCTCCGTTCGGGCGCACGTCGTCGACGTGGGGATGACGACCACCGTCGTCGCCGAGCGGGCCCGCCGCTAGTACTTGAGCAGGGCCTTCGCGTCGATCTCGTTCACGCAGGGATCGCAGCGGGCGAGCTCGTCCGCGTAGCCGTTCAGCGCCACCGCGGCGCCGGCAGCCTCCGCGTCCGTGTCGACCACGTTGAACCACCCCATCCAGCCCCGCTCGGCGAGCTTCGACTGGTGGGCGTGGAACATGTAGAGGCCCTTGTGGTGGAAGTCGATCTCGATGATGCAGCGCTCGCCCTGGCCGAGCACGACCGTGTCGGTGTACTCGTGGTGGTCGGTCGATCCGGTGCGGTAGAGGCGGAAGAACTCGCCGTGGAGGTGAAAGGAGTTGACCGGGTCGTACTCGGTGAGATTCGCAAGGTAGATGCGGACGGTCTCGGAGCGCTTCACGACGACTGGGTACTTGTCGTAGTAGAAGGCGCGGCCGTTGACGGCGTACACCTCGTTCCGCTCGTCGCCGTCGAGGTCGAAGCCGGAGAGCATCATGACGAGCTCCTGCGCGGGCGGCTTCGGCTCGGGCGGGTCGATGATGAAGGCGCCGTAGAGGCCGCGCTGGATGTGCTGGGCGAGCGGGCCCGTGTGGCAGTGGTAGAGCTGCATGCCGTAGGGCCGCGCCTCGAACTCGTACGTGAAGGACTCTCCGGGGGCCACCGGGTCGAGGACGCCGTCCATCCGGGGTGGGTGGATCCCGTGGAAATGGATCGAGTGCGGGTGGGTGCCGTCGTTTCGGAAGCGGATGCGAAGCAGATCGCCCTCGGTGGCGCGGACGACAGGGCCAGGAACGGAGCCGTTATACGTCCAGGCCGGAAAGCGGACGCAATTTGCGACCTCGATCTCGCGGTTCTCCGCCACCAGCTCGACCTCGCGGACCCGCCCCCGGCGCGCGGGCTCGGCGGGTGCCGGGATCAGCAGACCCTCGTTCTCCCCTCGCGCACCGGGCGCTTCGAGACCGCGCCCGGCATGGCTGGAGTGCCCCTCGCCGGCAAGGTTCCCGGCCCGGGCGGCGTCTTCTGGTAGGAGGTGTCGGAGGAGGGGCGTCGCTCCAAGCACAGGGGCGGCGGCGATCAGGAAGCGCCGCCGACTGAGCGGCGTCATGGCAGCACCGAGCTCTCCGCGCAGACAGACACCATCTAGTGCGACGAGGCAGGCGGCACACGGTTCGATGGCGTTCCTTAGCGGTCCATCACGTGGGCTCATAGCTCCTGCGGAGCTAGAATGCGGCCTGTGACCACCGCTCTCGTCACCGGCGGCGCCGGCTTCCTCGGCTCTCACCTCTGCGACTTCCTGCTCGACAAGGGCCACCGGGTGGTGTGCGTCGACAACCTCGACACGGGCTCTCTCCAGAACATCGAGCACATCAGGACCGACGACTTCCTCTTCGTGAACCACGACCTGACCGAGCCGTTCACGTTCGAGGAGCCGGTCGACCTCGTCTTCCACCTGGCAAGCCCGGCGAGCCCGATCGACTACCTTCGCCTACCGCTGCACACGCTCAAGGTGGGCTCCTACGGGACGCATCACATGCTCGGCCTCGCCAAGCTCAAACGGGCACGGTTCCTGCTCGCCTCGACCAGCGAGGTGTACGGCGATCCGCAGATCCATCCTCAGCCGGAGACCTAATGGGGGAACGTGAACCCGATCGGGCCCCGAGGCGTCTACGACGAGGCGAAGCGGTACGCCGAGGCGCTAACGATGGCGTACCACCGCCAGCAGGGCGTCGACACGTGCATCGTCAGGATCTTCAACTCGATCCTCGCCGATGAGCAGGTGCTCTTCGACGACGGTCGGGAGCTGAGGCGAGAGAAAATATCGGACGTCGCGGGCCGCCTCGCTACCTTCGCTGTCGCCGCCGGATACGCCCCAAGTTCGGCACCGGCAAGCCTGGCGCTCGCTGAGACCGGCTTCTCTGCAGCGACCGAATATCCGCTCGAGGGCGTTACCGTCCCGGCCTTCTCACCCGGGGGGCGAGTCGCGTCCACGCCGGCTACGGCGCTGATCGCTCATCCTCCCTCCGGCAACTGCTTCGAGGTGACGACGCGCTACGGGCGCTCGATCAGGGTCACCGGCGATCATTCGATCTTCGTGGAGGGAAGCGATGGCGAGCCCGAGCCGCGCGAGGTCAATGAGCTTCAGCTCGGCGATCAGGTCGCCGTCGCTCGCCGCATCGACGTTCCCGAGCGGGATCGCCTCGAGATCGGCATGCTCGATGTCTGGCGCTATGCCGAGGGCGATCCTTGGGACCTATGTGTCGAGGCCCCCGGGCTAGGTGCCCGAGCATGGCAGCACCGGTTTGATCTCTTCGGGCTCCTCGTGTCGGAGCGCCGGAATGCCGGCCCCAACTGGCGGAACGGCGCCTGGACGAAGCTGATTCGCATGCGTGAGACCGACAGGGTCCCGCTCCCGGCGCTTCGGCGGATCGCCGCATCCGTCCCTGCCGGAGGCCGCGTCCGCATACGACACCCCGGGCGGAGCGTGTCGATGCCCGCGAAGGTTCGCCTCTCCGATGATCTCCTCTGGCTGCTGGGCCTGTGGGTTGCCGAGGGCTGCACATACGAGAACGACGGCAACGCTTTCTTGACGTTGAGCTGCGCCGAGCCGCTGCTCGAGCGAGCCGCCGAGATCATCCAGCGGGAGCTCGACTTGCACGTCGTTCGTGCGTCGGGCAGCGCGGCGAGATCGCCGGCGCTCTTCGTCCACTCGAAGCTCCTCCTACGGCTCATGGACTACCTAGGGTTCGAGGGCAACCGGAAGCGGGTACCCGGTTGGATACTCGGACTCCCTCTCAGCCGGCTCAAGTGGTTTCTCGAGGGCTATCGGGAAGGGGACGGCGTGCATTCGGGCGCGCGCCTGAATGGAAAGCGGCACGCGTTCGTAACCGTGCACGACGAGCTCAAGGACGACCTTCTTGTCGCGTTCGCGCGCTTCGGACTCGTAGCTTCGGTCGGTCGCTACTCGACGACCTTTCGGGCGAAGACCGGAGAGCGTCGGTATCCCTTCTGGCTTCTGACGCTCGCGTGCGTCTCGCCCTGGAGCCCGCTCGAATGGGATCGTGGCGTGCAGCAGCGCTTAAACGCTCGCTGTACGGGCGACCTGGTCTGGGCCAAGGTGACTGGGATCCGCGAGATCGAGCCGACCCCGCTCGTCTATGACTTTTCCGTACCTGGAGTCGAGAACTTCTGGGCCGGCACGGGCGTCATGGCGAAGAACACCTACGGACCGCGTATGCGGCCGAACGACGGTCGCGCGATCCCAACTTTCTTGCGACAGGCCCTCGAGGGTAAGCCCGTGACCGTCTTCGGCGACGGGAGCCAGACGCGGAGCTTCTGCTACGTGGACGACCTCATCCGAGGTCTCTACACGCTCGCGACGAGCGGAGAGCATCTGCCCGTGAACATCGGAAACCCGATCGAGAAGACGCTCCTCGAGCTCGCGGAGGCGGTCATCCAGGTGACCGGGTCGACGAGCGAGATCGTCTTCGAGGCGCTGCCCGTGGACGACCCCCAGGTGCGCCAGCCCGACATCACCAGGGCGCAGCAGCTACTCGGGTGGGAGCCGACTGTCGAGCTCGAGGAGGGCCTCGAGCGGACACTCGACTCACTCGGGGGCAAGCCGGTCGGCGCCGTCAGCGCGTAGTCGGCCCTCACGTTTTCTTCACACGCGGTCGGCGCCGTCATCACATCGGGGCGCTACCCTTGAGCTTCGGTTGTCGCTGCCGATGAGAAGCACTCGGGGTCTACGACCGGGAGACTGATGCCCAAGAGGATTGCCGCACTCACGCTTGTCTGTGCCTACGCGCTCGCCGTGTCCTCGGCTGCGTCCGCGGCGCCGGGAATGAAGCTCGGCATCTACGACGATGCTCAGACGATCGGGAACACGAACCAGGCGTTCGATCAGCTGAGCGAGCTGCGCACGCAGATTGTGCGCGTCACCCTCAACTGGCGCGAGGCCGCGCCCACGCAACCTGCACCCGGCACCTATACGAGTCCCGACTCGTACCAGTGGGATCGGTACGACCGAGTCGTGAAGGCCGCGAAGGCGCGCGGGATGGATGTCATCTTCTCGATTCTCTGGACTCCGGCCTGGGCCGGCGGCGGGCCGGACCCCGGCAAGGGCATCCCGAGGAACATGGCCCACCTCCAGGCTTTCGCCAGGGCTGCGGCGACGCGGTACTCCGGCACGTCCCTCGATCCCGATCAGACGACCCCCGGCGCGCTGCTGCCGCGGGTGCGCTTCTGGACCGCCTGGAACGAGCCGAACGCGCCCAACTTCCTGAAGCCTCAGTACAAGCGCATGGGGGGTCGCTACGTCATCTGGAGCGCGCGTCAGTACGCGAAGATGTGCACGGCCGTCTTCAAGGGCGTCCACAGCGCCGAGGCCAGTGCGGTCGTCTCGCGGGGCAAGGTGGCTTGCGGCGTCACGAACCCGGGCGGCAACAACCGTCCGCGCGGGGCGCGGGGCGCACCGACGCCGCTCAACTTCATGCGGACCATGCGCGCCGGGAGGCCCAAGTTCGACGTCTTCGCCCATCACCCGTACGCAGCCACTCCGCGCGAGACGCCGACGAGTCCTCCCTCGGGAGGCCGAGGTCGGGTCACGCTGGGCAACCTGGGCGTCCTGATTAAGGAAATGAGCCGGCTCGGCTGGGGCTCGAAGCGCATCTGGCTGACGGAGTACGCCTACCAGACGAAGCCGCCGGACAGGCGCTTCGGCGTGCTGGCGACGAAGCAGGCCGCGTACCTGAAGCAGTCGTACAAGATCGCGAAGAAGACCCGCCGTGTCGACATGTTCGTCTGGTTCCTCCTGAAGGACGAGCTCGACGTGGGCCGGTGGCAGTCGGGCCTCATCTGGAGCTTCGGCACGAAGGACGGCGACAAGAAGCCGGCCTACGCAGCCTTCAGGACGCTGCGCGGCTGATCCCGCTCCCCGGCTTCGTCGAGCAGCCGTGGTAGCGTGGGCCCGGCCGAGAGCGTCGAGCCGGCCCTAGCTTTGAGCGGAAGGATTCTCGTCACAGGCGCCCGCGGATTCGCCGGCAGCCATCTCATGAGGCGGCTGGGCGAGCGCGCGGTCCCGGCCGCTGTCGACGTCCTGGACGCTGATGCGGTTCGCGCAGCCGTTCGAGCCGAGCGACCGCTCGCCGTCGTGCATCTCGCCGCCGCGGCGTCCGTCGCACGGTCCTGGAACCGGGGGGCGGAGGCGTGGCAGGGGAACGTGGTCGGAACGGTCAACCTGCTCGACGCCGTCGCCGTCGAGGCTCCGGCGGCACGCGTGCTCGCCGTCTCGACCGCCGAGGTCTACGGCCGAGCCGAGGTGGTGCCGACCCCGGAAGACGGCCCTCTCGCTCCTCTTTCTCCCTACGGTGCCTCCAAGGCCGCATCGGAGCTGGCCTGCGAGCGGTCGCACCGAGCCGACGGGCTCGCGATCGTGGTCACGCGCTCGTTTCCGCATCTCGGCCCGGGTCAGGACGAGCGGTTCGCCGTAGGCTCCTGGGTGCTCCAGGTCGCGCGCGCCGAGCTCGCCGGAGGCGGCGCTCTCCAGGTGGGAGACCTGACGGTTCGCCGGGATCTCCTCGACGTTCGCGACGTCGCGCGTGCCTACGAGGCCCTGCTCGACCCGGGGGTCCCGGCGGGGATCTACAACGTTGCCACGGGGCGCGCCCGGGAGCTCCGCGAGGTCGTGGAGCTGCTCGTCGAGCTGGCCGGCTGCACCATCGAGGTGGAGCGGGACCCGGCGCGCCTGCGCCCGGCCGACATCCCGGTCCTCTGCGGTGACGGCTCGCGGCTCTCGGAGACAACGGGCTGGTCGCCCCAGATTCCGCTCGAGCAGAGCCTTGCCGACGCGCTCGACGAAGCGAGGCGCGCAGTCCGGACGGCGGAGACAGTCGACGTATGAGCCGCCGCGCGCTCGTCACCGGCATCACCGGCCAGGACGGCTCCTACCTGGCCGAGCTCCTTCTGGACGAGGGCTACGAGGTCTTCGGCATGGTGCGGCGATCCTCGACCGAGAACGTCGAGCGGATCGCCCACCTGGTCGACCGGATCACGCTCGTCCAGGCGGACCTGCTCGACGAGCTCTCGCTCATGAGCGCGCTCAGGGACGCCGAGCCGAACGAGGTCTACAACCTGGCCGCGCAGAGCTTCGTGCCGACCTCGTGGAGCCAGCCGGTCCTGACTGCCGAGTTCACCGCGGTCGGAGTCACTCGGGTGCTCGAGGCGATCCGGGCGGTCGACCCCGGGATCCGGTTCTACCAGGCCTCCTCTTCGGAGATGTTCGGCAAGGTGCGGGAGGTCCCTCAGACGGAGCTGACTCCGTTCTATCCGCGGTCGCCGTACGGCGTCGCGAAGGCGTACGGGCACTTCATCACCGTCAACTACCGTGAGTCCTACGGCCTCTATGCCGCTTCGGGAATCCTCTTCAACCACGAATCTCCGCGACGCGGGCTCGAGTTCGTGACGCGGAAGATCACGGACGGCGTGGCGCGGATCAAGCTGGGGCTCGCCGACGAGCTTCGACTGGGGAACCTGGAGGCCCAGCGCGACTGGGGATTCGCGGGCGACTACGTCCGGGCGATCTGGCTCATGCTCCAGCAGGAGGAGGCGCGCGACTACGTGATCGCGACGGGCGAGGCCCACTCGGTGCGGGAGTTCGTGGATCTGGCCTTCGCCCACGCGGGTCTCGACCCCGAGCGGCACGTCGTCCGGGATCCGGCGCTCGTCCGGCCGGCCGAGGTCGATCACCTGGTCGGCGACGCTAAGCGGGCGCGCGACGAGCTCGGCTGGGAGCCGCGCGTCCCGTTCCCGGAGCTCGTCTCGATGATGGTCGACGCCGACGTGGCACGGCTGGAAGGCACCACGGCCGGCCTCGCACGCTCGCCGCTCGCCTGATGGCCGTATCGTCCGTCCGATGACGCGCCAGATCACCCCGACCGCGCCGCCCTCCGCTCGAAAGGAGGACGGAGCCCCCTCGTCGGTCGACCACGAGCGGTTCCGCCGCGGGGACATCCGGTCCGGACGGCCGTACTTCCTCCAGCGCGGGCCCCTGGCCGCAATCGCCCGGCGCCTGGCGAGCGTGGCCGCCCTGATCGTGCTCGACCTGAGCGGCCTCGCCCTCGGTCTCTACGGAGCGCTCACCGTCCGTGAGTTCTATGTCGGCCACTGGGAGCCGCTCTGGGGCGTCCTCTGGGAGGCGGAGGAGAACTGGCTTCCGTTCCTGGCGCTGATCACCGCTCTCGTCTTCGCGCAACAGGGGCTCTATGCGCCCCGGGAGCGGCGGGCGGGCTCGAGTAGGGTGCTTCCGTCGCTCGTCCTGGTGGCCCTTCTGACCCTCGCGTTCGCCGTCGGCATGGGGCATGACTTCAGCACCTTCGGGCTGATCCCGACCGCGGTTCTCCTGAGTGCCCTCTGCATCGGGCTCTTCCGGGCGAGCTACGAGGCCGTGGCGGCCGCTCTGCTCCACGCCGCCGGCGCTCGCCGCAGGGTCGTCCTGGTCGGGCAGGGGCCCGAGCTCGAGCGGCTCCGTGACACGCTCGGGTCTTCGCGCGGCGGCATCCAGTACGCCTTCGCAGGCGTCGTTTCCGAGCAGCCGCTGGCCGGCGGGCTGCCTCGCCTCGGGAGCTTGCAGGATCTGGTGTTCGTGCTCAGGCGGCAGCGCGTGGACGAGGTCATGGTCGCGGACGTCGACCTGAGCGAGACGCAGCTCCTCGAAATCGTCGAGGAGGCGCACCGCCACGGGGTTCGCGTCCGCGTCGCTCCGAAGACGACGGATCTTCTCGCCCACCGTGCCGAGTACGTCCCGGGTCAGGGCTTGCCGCTCTTCGAGCTTCGGCCGCCGACTCTCGCCGGCGCCGACTGGGCAATCAAGCGCCTGTTCGACATGGTGGTGAGCGCAGCCGTGCTGGTGGTGGGGCTGCCCGTCTGGCTCGCCATCGCCGCGCTCGTCAAGGTCACGTCGCCGGGGCCGGTTTTTTACCGGGACGAGCGGATCGGCCTGGACGAGCAGCCCTTCGCGATGCTCAAGTTCCGCACCATGTACGCGGACGCGGCCGCGCAACAGAGCGGGCTCGAGGAGGCCAACGAGGCGGACGGGCCGCTCTTCAAGCTCCGTCATGATCCCCGCGTGACCCCGGTTGGCGCGTTCCTGCGGCGGTTCTCGCTGGACGAGGTTCCGCAGGTCTTGAACGTCCTCAGGCGGGAGATGAGCCTCGTCGGGCCCCGCCCGCTGCCGCTGCGCGACTACGAGCGGCTCGAGGAGTGGCATCGCAAGCGCTACCTCGTGCTGCCGGGCATGACCGGGCTCTGGCAGATCTCCGGCCGGTCGAACCTCGCCTTCGACGACCTCGTCCGGCTCGACTTCTACTACCTCGAGACCTGGTCGGTCTGGCTCGACATCTCGATCCTCCTGAAGACGATCCCCGCCGTCTTGACGCGGCGCGGCGCGTACTGAGAGTCGATTCCGCGCCTCTCCGTCATCCTTGTCGCCTACGACGCCGGTCCGGCGCTCGTCCGCTGTGTCCAAGCGCTCGCGGGCGAGGGCGACGTCCAGTTGATCGTCGTCGACAACGGCGCCGGTGGACAGGAGCTCGAGGCCGTCGAACAGCTCGACGGGGTCGAGCTGCTCTCTCCGGGCAGGAACCTCGGCTATGCGGCGGGCTCGAACCTCGGGGCAGGCAAGGCGGTCGGCGACGTGCTCGTCTTCCTGAATCCGGACACGGTTGCCCGTCCCGGAGCGCTGCCGAAACTCGCAGCGGTGCTCGACGATCCAGAGATCGGAGCCGCGATGCCGCGCCTCCTCCTGCTGGAGGAGCCCGAACTCCTGAACTCGGACGGAAACACCCTCCATCTCACTGGCCTAGCCTGGGTGGGCGGTCACGGCCGGCCGGCCGGGCGTCTCGCAGAGACCCGCGAGATCCCATACGCGAGCGGTGCCGCCCTCGCGATCCGGGCCGAGCTCTTCCGGGACCTCGGCGGCTTCACGGAGGAGCTCTTCCTCTACCACGAAGACGTCGAGCTCGGCTGGCGTGTCCGTCTAGGCGGCCTGCGCGTGGTCGTGGCTCCAGGGGCCGACCTGCTCCACGACTACGAGTTCTCACGGAACCCGCGGAAGCACTACTACCTCGAGCGAAACCGGCTCGTCTTCGTCCTGACGGCCTACTCGGGCCGCCTGCTCGCCCTCGTCGCCCCGGTGCTCGCCGCGCTCGAGCTGGCGGTCGCGGTGCGAGCCCTCAGGGAGGGGTGGCTGCGGCAGAAGCTCGCGGGCTGGGCCTGGTGCGTCCGCCACGCGGACTGGATCCGGCGGCACCGCCGCGACGTCCAGGCAGGTCGCCGCGTTCCCGATCGGGATCTGGCCGGGCTCCTGAGCGCCACGATCGACCCGGCCGTCCTGGAC
>JBPCPR010000257.1:0-5830 GCA_050998925.1 Gaiellaceae bacterium | reverse complement strand
GCATACCGAGGCAGATGCCGAGGTACGGGATCCCCCGCTCCCTGGCGACCCGGCACGCCAGGATCTTCCCCTCCCAGCCACGGGAGCCGAATCCGCCGGGGACGAGGACGCCGTGGGACCGCTCGAGCTCGGCCGCGGCCTCCTCGACGCTCATGCCCTCGGCGTCGACCCACCGGACGCGCACGTTGGTGCCGTGGTGGATCCCCGCGTGCTTCAGCGCTTCATGCACGGAGAGGTACGCATCCTGGAGCTTCACGTACTTCCCGACGAGCGCGATCTCGATCTCGCCGCGCCGGCGCGCAATCCGGGTCACGAGCTCGTCCCACTCCCCGAGATCGGCCTCCCCGTCCGGGAGTCCCAGCTTCTCGCAGACGAGCGCGTCGAGCCCTTCCTCCCGCAGCCGCTGCGGCACGAGGTACACGTCGCTCACGTCCTCGTTCATGATCACGGCCTTCGAGTCGACGTCGGCGAAGAGCGCGATCTTCTCGCGGATGTCGTGCGAGAGGATCTCCGCGGAACGGCAGACGACGACGTCCGGGTGGATACCGATGCGGCGCAGCTCGTTGACCGAGTGCTGGGTCGGCTTGGTCTTCAGCTCGCCCGCGGTCTCGATGAAGGGCACGAAGGTCACGTGCAGGTAGAGGACGTTCTCCGCCCCCGCCTCGCGCCGGAACTGGCGGATCGCCTCGAGGAACGGCAGCGACTCGATGTCACCGACCGTCCCGCCGATCTCGGAGATGACCACGTCGGCGTCGCTCGAGGCGCCGATCCGGCGGATCCGGTCTTTGATCTCGTTCGTGATGTGCGGGATCACCTGGACCGTCGAGCCGAGGTACTCGCCCTTGCGCTCCTTCCGGATCACCGCGTACCAGACCGACCCGGAGGTGTGGTTGGCGTTCCGCGAGAGGTTCTCGTCGACGAAGCGCTCGTAGTGGCCAATGTCGAGGTCGGTCTCGGCGCCGTCCTCCGTCACGAAGACCTCACCGTGCTGGAAGGGGCTCATCGTCCCCGGGTCGACGTTGATGTAGGGGTCGAACTTCTGGACCTGGACGCGAAGGCCCCGAGCTTTCAGGAGCCTGCCGAGAGACGCCGCGGTAATGCCCTTCCCGAGGGACGAAACGACGCCTCCGGTCACGAAGACGTACTTCGTCGGCCGGCGTGCCACTAGCGGCTCACGTCAATCTTCCGAGCCGGTCGATGCGCGCAAGCCAGGGCGTCGACTCGATCAGGTTCCCGAGTGACCGCCGTTCGCCGAGGACGTTGAGCGCGGCGAGCACAGCGATCGCCGGCCAGAGCGCTCGTCCTCGAAGCGAGGCCACGAGGCTCAACCCTAGCACGGCCCCGAGGGCGTTCGATCCTGCGTCTCCGAGCATCATCCTCTCCCGAAGATCGTAGGGAACGAGGAGGACGGCCACGAGCGCATAGCCCCCCTCGGGCAGGCCCCGGAAGAGGCTCACGCCGAGAAAGGCCTTGAGGGCGCGGCCCGGCTTCGTGTCCAGCTGATTGAGGGCGTTGGCCGCGAGGCCGACGAGCAGGGCTCCCCGCACGGAGCGGGTCGCGACGGCCGCGACCGCGGGGATGGCAACCAGCTTCAGGACGCCGGTCGTCCTTCTCTCGCGCAGGTGCCCTGCGAACCCTCGCGCCGGGCCGCTCCAGAGGTCGTCCGCGAGGCCGATCGCCGCGATCGCGGCGATCGCGAAGCCGGTCCGCCTCGAAGCCCGAAGGCCTGGGAGTGCGACCGCCCAGCCGAGCAAGGGCAGCCGGACGCCGCGATGGTTGACGCCGAGCGGGCCTGCCGAGAGGACCGCATCCACGAGCTGGCGGGCCCGGTGCACGAATCCCGCCCGGTCTCGCCCGGTTGCCCGGTGGCCAAGGTCGAGCACGATCTCCTCGACGCGGAGACCCGCCCGGAGCGCGTCGATCGTCATCCGCGTCTCGCAGCCGAACCCGCCCGCGACCGGGAAGCACACGCTCCGGGCACGCTCGCCCACGTAGCGCTGGCCGGAGAGCGGCTCCTGCGGGCGGAAGCCGGTCCGAAGCCGGATGAGGCTCCCCGCGACGGCCTTGGCGAGTCCGAAGCCTACGCCGACCGGGTGCTCGCAGACGGCAACCGCGAGGTCGGCGCCGCTCGCGGCGAGCGACGCCAGCGAACCGCGCAGATCTGCGTCGCAGAGGATCAGCGGGCCGGGCGCTGCGGCCCGCTCGCCCGCCGAGAGCGCCTCTCCCTTGCCCGGCCGGTTCAGCCGGATCACGACGGCCCCCGCCTCCTCTGCTCGCTCGGCCGTCGCGTCCACCGAGGCTCCGACCACCACGATCACCTCGGCGGCGGGGAAGTCGCACCGGAGCTGGGCGACCGTGTCCCCGACGCGATCCTCCTCGTTCCTCGCGGCGACGAGGACGCTCGAGACGGGCCTAGCCGCCAAGCGGCTGCAAAGGGACTGCGTCGACCGGGGGCACGACTCCGTCGGTGGCGGTGTCCTTGACGCCGTAGTGGCCGGGCTCGCCTCCGCCCAGGAGAAGCGCGAGCGCGAGGCGACCCCCGGGGAGGTCGAGGCTGTCGACGCTCGAGAGCCCGGCGTCGTTGAAGACCGGCACGGCAGAGCTCTCCGTCTCGACGTCCGAAGTCTCCGCTCCCACGACCGGCAGCGAGGCCGACTGGAGGCCCTGGAGGACTCCCTCCAGGAACGTTTGGCTCGCCTCCTCGGAGGCGATCGAGCCGTCCTCGACGCCGGGAACCCACGACCGGACCACGATCGCGCCGTCGACGGCCGAAATGGTCGTTCCGGATCGCTCTTCGACCAGCTCCCTCGAGACCTGGTCGAGCACCGGGGTGTCCCCTTCCTCCATGAGCTCTTCGCCGATGGCCCGCCCAAGCTCCATCTCGTCGCCCGCGTACTCGGACAGGCTTTCCCTCGACTCGAGGAAGTCGCTCAGGGAGACCGGGTCGACGGGCAGCTCGAAGGCGAAGAGCCTCACGGACGTCCCGTCCGCGTCCGTGAGCGCCCCTTCGATCGCGGAGCGAAGCGCGCCGTCGACCGGGCCGAGGAACACGATCGCGTACCCACGGTCGACCAGCCGGTTCTCCATGAGGGCGGGGTAGGCGTCGTCGATCAAGTCCTCCGAGGTCTGGAGCCGGTCCTCCTCGCTCGACCCACGAGTGCGCTCCGCGTCCAGCTCCGCTTCGAGTTGGGCGATCCTCCCCGCGCTCAGGGCGTCCTCCGCGCCGCGGATCTTCCCCGACAGCGCCACCCCGAGGATGATCCCGACGGCGAGCGCGAGAAAGACCGCCGCAAGCGAGGCGACGTGATAGCGGAGATCGAACATCTAGATGTTCGATGCAGTCTGGCAGAGGTCGTGGAGCCGGGAGAGCGCCTGGCGGGGTGCCCCCTGCGCGCCCTCGAGCCAGAGACGCCAGGCTGGCCCTTCGACGTAGGCGGTCGCACGCGTCCGGCCCTCGCCGGCGTTCTCGAGCGCGATCCCGGCCGTCAGTCCCTGGGCGACGTCGAGCCAGCGGAGCTCGATGCCCGGCACCACGCGCTCCAGCACGATCGTCCCGCGACCGCCCGGGCGCCGCAGGAACCCGGGAGCCCGGCCTCGCATGACCTCCCAGCGTGCTCCCTCGGCGAGCCCCCGCCGGTCCGGCGTGACCCCGGTGTATCCGGGCCACCAGTCCGGGAGGTGGAACGGCTCCGCCACGAGCCCCCAGACGTCCTGCCGGGGAGCGAGGAGCTCGCGCTCCGCCCTCGCGGTCAACCGAGGCCGAGCAGCGAGCGGACGCGGCTGCCGAGCAGCGAAATGAAGTGGCGGAGCTCGGGCGAAGCCGCAACGGCGGTGACCACGGCCGTGAGCCCGGCGAGCCCGAACGCCACCAGCGGCCCGAGCCCGACGCGGCTCTGGAAGAGCTGCGAGACCCCGCGGGCGTCGACGAGCTTCCCGCCGACCCGGAGCCGGGTCACGAAGGTCGACGACATGCCGCGGCGGTTCCGCTCGAGGAACTCGACGAGGTTGAAGTGCGTCCCGACCGCGACGATCAGCTCGGCGCCCTTCTCGTAGGCGAGCAGCATCGCCACGTCCTCGCTGATCCCCGGCACGGGCACGACCACGGACGAGAGCCCGAGTCGCTCGAGCCGTTCGAGTCCCGGCGCATGCCCGTCCGCGTAGGCGTGGACGACCAGCTCGTCTGCGGCGGAAAGCGCCTCGTCGGAGACCGAGTCCATGTCGCCGACGATCAGGTCGGGCCTGTAGCCGGCCTCGATCAGCTTGTCCGCACCCCCGTCCACTCCCACGAGCACGGGCTTGAAGTTCCGGATGTACGGACGCACGATCCGGAGGTCGCGGCTGGTGTCGGGCCCGCGTGCGACCACGAGCGCGTGCCGGTCTCGGAAGCGGGTGCGAAGCTGGGGTAGCTCGAGGCCTTGCGCGAGCAGCTTCCCTTCGTCGCGAAGAAAGCGCATCGTGTTCTCCGCGAAGCCCTCGAGCGCCTCGGCCACGCGCCCCTCCTGGACGACCAGGGCGGCTTGCAGCTCCTGCACCGTGAGCGCCCGGCCGGACGCGAGCTTCGTGCCGTTCCGGTAGAGGGAGGCGCCACGGACAACGAGCGCCTCGCCGTCGCTCACGTGGTCGAAGAGCTCCGCCCCGGGGACGTCGATCAGGACGACACCGGCGCGCACGAGGGCGAGCGGGCCCGGATTCGGGTACCTGCCCGACGCGGAATCGGCGACGTTGAAGACGATCCGGACTCCGCTCTCGGCGAGCTCCTCGGCGGAGACCCGATCGAGGTCGGTGTGGTCGATGATGGCGATGTCGTCCGGGCCGAGCCGCTTGATGAGCCGCTTCGTCCGCCGGTCGAGGCGTGCTGTGCCGGTGAACTCGGTGAACCTCACTGGAAGATCATCTAGAGCGTCGAGAGGAACTCGGCACCGCCGAGCATCCGCTCGAGCTCCTCCTTCCTATCGGACCCGGTCAGCGCCTCGATCCGCGTGTGGGTGGGGTCGCCCGGCACCTTCTCGACGCGGAAGTGCGTGTCTGCGGCGCTCGCGATCTGCGGCAGGTGCGTGATCGTCAGCACCTGGGCCCGCTCGGCGATCCGACCGAGCGCCTCGGCCACAGCGTGGGCGGTTCGGCCGCCGACCCCGGCGTCGATCTCGTCGAAGACGATCGTCGGCTCGCCCGCTCCCGCATGGGCCACGGTGCGGAGCGCCAGCGCCACCCGCGAGAGCTCACCCCCGGAGGCGGTCTCCGCGACCGGCGCGAAGGGGAGGCCCTGGTTCGGACGGATCTGGAACGAGACGCCGTCGGCGCCGCTCGGCCCGGGGTCGCGAGGCGCAAGCTCGACCCGGAAGTCGCCGTCGCCCATGGCCAGGCCGTCGAGCGCCTCGGCGACGGCCCTGGAGAACGGCTCCGACCCCTCGTGGCGGGCAGTCGAGAGGCTGCCGGCGACGCTCTGGACTCGCTGCGTGGCGTCCAGGAGCGCCTGCTCCGCCGCCTGGATGGGATCCTTGCCCTCCTCCAGAGCCTCGAGCTCCGCCCGCGCCGCCTCGGCTCGGGCCAGGAGCTCCCCGAGCTCGGACGCCTGGAAGCGCCGCTTCGCCTCGGCGATGCGGTCGAGTTCCTCCTCGACGCTATCGAGGCGGCCCGGCTCGGCCTCGAGAGCGGTCAGGTAGGAGCGTACGCTCGACGCCGCCTCGCGAAGGCGCACCTCCGTGGCGACGATCTCGGCTCCGAGCTCCGAGAGCTCCGGAGCGAAGTCGGCGACGCCTGCGAGCGCGTGCCCGGCGCGTGCCGTCAGCTCGGCAGCTCCTTCCCCCTGATCCGGCGCCAGCGCCTCGGC
>JBPCPR010000108.1:0-6313 GCA_050998925.1 Gaiellaceae bacterium | reverse complement strand
CCCTTGGCGAGGTCGCTCGAGTAGCGCGTCGAACGGCCCTCGGACGGGTCGGTCGTGAACCCGAGCTGGTTGTTCGCGATCAGGTGCAGCGTGCCGCCCGTCGAGTACCCCTCCAGCGACTCGAGGTTCAGCGTCTCCGCGACCACGCCCTCGCCCGGGAAGGCCGCGTCGCCGTGGATCAGGACCGAAAGCGCCACGCTCGGGTCGTGGCGGCCCTCGGGAGACTCGTGGTCGGTCTGGGCGGCTCTCGTCGACCCCTCGACGACCGGGTTGACGAACTCGAGGTGGCTCGGGTTCGAGGCGAGCTCCACCTCCACGTCGCCACTGGCCGTCTTGCGCGTCCCGTGCGATCCGTAGTGGTACTTGACGTCGCCCGTCCCACCCTCAGGGTCGGAGGCGACCGCCTCGAGCAACCGCTCGCCCTCGAATTCGCGGAGGATCACGTCGTAGGGGCGCCCGACCGTGTGCGCGATCACGTTCAGGCGGCCACGATGGGCCATGCCGAGGTAGACCTTCCGAGCACCGTCCGCCGAGGACAGCTCGATCGCCTCGTCCAGCATCGGGACCATGACGTCCAGGCCCTCGATCGAGAACTGCTTCTGCCCCAGGTACGCGCGCCGGAGATAGCGCTCGAAACCCTCGACCTCGGAGAGGCGGGTGAGCAACAGCTTCTTCTCGTCGGGTGAGAACCTCTGGCGGTAGCGGCCAGATTCGATCGCCCGGCGGAGCCAGACGCGCTGCTCGTGGCTCGAGATGTGCTCGATCTCGTAGGCCATCGTCCCGCAGTAGGTCTCGTGCAGGCGCGGGAGAGCCTGGGCCAGCGTGTCGCCCGAGACGTAGAGGCGCAGGACGCTCGCCGGCACTTGCGCCTGCAGGTCGGCCGTCAGCTTCGGCTGCAGCCGATCCGGATCGAGCGCCGGGTCGCCGGGAGGCTCGCTTCCGAGCGGGTCGAGACGGGCGGCATTGTGGCCGTGCATCCGGTGTGCCTTCACGAGCGCCATCCCCGCCGCGACGGCGCCTAGGAGCGTCTCGTCGGGCTCGGTCTCGGCGGCCGCCGACACGATGGCGGCGCCATTGCCGCCGTCTCCGAGGGCGGGGTAGAGCTCCCGGATGCGCTGCACGAGCGGGTCGCCCTCGAGCAGATGCGGCGGAGCAGAGTCGAAGAGGGCACGCCAGGCCGGGTCAACCGACTCCGGCGAATTCAGGTACTGGAAGAAGAGCTCCCGGACGAAACCCGAGTTGAGGTCTTCAAGCTGCTCGAACCCCACGTCGATTCAGGATAGCGACAGCGCTTGCGGATTCACGACGTTCGCCGGAACCCCCCAGTTCGGAACGCACCGGAATGGGTATTCGTCGTGAAGGGACTACCTGTGGCAGAGAATCCACCTCGCAAAGCCGGAACCGGCGCTAATGTTCAGCCGGTGCGCGAGCTGACGCCCGAGCTGCGCGCTTTATACGACCTCGTACGCGGCGCCGCCCAGGGACGGGTCGGCGTGGACGAGTTGCTCGAGCGCGTCTGCATGTCGGTCGTCGACGGCCTCGGCTTCGACCGCTGCGGGGTCGCCCGGTTCGATCCGGAGACCCTGGAGATCACTCCACTCGTCTCCCACGGCGTGCCCCTGGACGAGGCACCGGCCGTCAGCCTCGACGAGCAGCCGCTCCTCCAGCGGGCTCTCGAGCGAGGAGAGGCAGTCCTCGCGGACGCGCGAGACCCTGGAGGCGTTTCCCCTGCTTCGGCAGAGCAACTCGGTGTCGTGACCATCCTGGCCGTGCCGCTGCTCTCCGAGGGACGCTGCCTCGGCTTCCTCGCGGCCGACCGAGGAGAAGGCCCCTTCGAGCTCGACGAGTTGTCCCTCGAGCCCATGACCGCGATCGGCGCGTTCGCCGGCGTGCTCTTGCACCGCGCCATCGAGACCACCCGGCTCGAGGACGCCAGCGAGCTCTCCCGAAACTTCATCGCGCTCGCGTCCCACGAGCTCAGGACCCCGGCAGCGGTCGTGCACGGCATCGCTTCGACGCTTCACCTCCGCGGGGACCTGCTCGATACGGAGCAGCTTCACCACCTCCGCGCCACGCTCTACCAGCAGACCGACCGGCTCCGGCGTCTGGTCGACCAGCTCCTCGACCTCTCGCGCCTGGAGGCGAACGCGATCTCGATCTCCGTGATCAACTTCCCCGTGCGACGGCGCGTTGAGGAGCTCGTGTTGATGCTGGCCGGCGACCAAGGAACCGAGATCGACCTCCGTATCGATCCATCGCTCGAGACGGTCGCCGATCCGGAGGCCTTCGATCGGATCGTCTCCAACCTGCTGACCAACGCGCTCCGGTACGGGAAGCCTCCGGTCCTCGTGGACGCACGGCAAACCGACCGGCACTTCCGCCTGAGCGTCGAGGACCGGGGGGACGGAGTCGCGGGCGAATTCGTCCCGCATCTCTTCGAGCGCTTCGCGCGCGGCGACCCCGCCGGCGCTGGGGCTTCCGGATCCGGACTGGGGCTCTCGATCGCCCAGTCGTATGCGCGTGCCCATGGGGGCGATCTCCTCTACGGCCCGGCGAGCCCGAGCGGCGCCCGGTTCGAGCTCGTGCTGCCCGTCAGCTAGCGGGGCGTTCCGGCGGAACCACCGGCAGCCCGGGCGCGACCTGCCTGCCGCCGGCCGCCTCGAAGATCACGTCCACCGAATCGTGCTTTCGGTAGGTGCCCGCGACCCCGAGAAAGATGCTCGCCCAGCGGATGAAGCCGAGCCGGCCCTCCTGAGCGAGCGGCTTCGCGAACTCGAGCACGCGCCCGCGCAGGACGTAATCGGTCGCGGGCGTCTGCAGCACACCGTTCACGTACACCTCGAGTGGCTCGACGACGTAGTCGGGCAGTGGAACAGTCCAGGCTTCAGCCACCGCAGGACCGAAGCCTAGACTGCCCTTGCCCCCTCGCGCCGAGCACCGTCTCTCTCGCCAACACCCCGAAAGAGGTACTCACCCTCACCCGCAGTCAACCACAGAACGGGTGGCTCCTGAATCCCTCCTTCGAGTGAATCGGCGGTGGTCCGGCCGGTGACGTTAGCGCGTCTCTGGCGAGTGCAAAGCAAGCCAGGCAAGGACGCAGGGAGTCCCTGTGCGACTAGCACCGGGGCGACTGAGGACGCCGCCTGGCGCAGTCTTTGCGCCGCTAGAGATCCGCAGGACGTTGCCGGCCGGGCCACCTGTTGTGGCCGGGTCTCCAGACTGCCCGTAGAATCCTGGCGCCTTGGGTCGGAAGCGCGGAGCACTGCTCGCCCTCGTTTGCCTCGTGCTGGCGTGGCCGGCGGTGTCACTCGCAGGGAGCGGCGGCCTTGCCCCCCCGGAGTCCTCGACCGGGAGCGGCGACACAATTCGGCTCATCTACTGGGTCGTGGTCGCGGCTTGCGCGGTCGTGTTCCTGCTGATCGAAACCGCTCTGATCCTCTTCGTCGTCCGCTTTCGCCGTCGGCGAGGCACAGCCGAGGGCGTCGAGGGGCCTCAGATCCACGGCAATACCCGGCTCGAGATTCTCTGGACAGCGATTCCGGCCCTCGCGCTCGCGGCGCTCGCGATCTTCACGATCGTGAAGACACCCGACGTCCTCGCGAACCCGAGCGGTGACGAGGCGAGCGACGCGACGGAGATCCGGGTCGACGCACACCAGTTCTACTGGCAGTACACGTATCCGAACGGGGCGATCTCGTTCGACACCCTCTACCTCCCGGTCGGGAAGACGGCGTCGCTCGAGCTCCACTCGAAGGACGTGAACCACAGCTGGTGGGTGCCCGAGCTCACCGGCAAGCTCGATGCGATCCCGGGACACCCGAACACCCTCAACTTCGAGCCGCGCCGGACAGGCACGTACGAGAACGGCACGTGCGCCGAGTTCTGCGGCATCCAGCATGCGATCATGGACACGACCGTCCGCGTCGTCTCCGAAGACGAGTTCGAGACCTGGCTTCGAGACAACGCCCCCAGCGACTCCGAGGGAGCCCTCGTCGCGCTCGGCGAGCAGGAATGGATCGCCGCCTGCGCGAAGTGCCACGGGCTCGACGGCTCCGGTGACATCGGCCCGTCGATCCAGGGCAACGGAACCCTCCAGAACCGCACCGGCTTGAAGCGGATCCTCCTGAACGGCCAGAACGAGGAGACCGTCGACGGCTACATGCCGCCCGTCGGCGCGGGTTGGGACGAGCGCCAGTTCGACGCGCTCATCGCCTATGTGAGGTCGGAAGAGCGTCTCGCAAGCTCGCCGGGCCAGGGAGGCCAGAGTGGCGGTTAGGACCGAGAGCTTCGCCCCGACCTGGAAGCAGGGCTCGGTCACCCGCTGGCTGACCACCCTCGACCACAAGCGAATCGGGATCCTCTACATCGTCACCGCCTACTTCTTCTTCTTCGCGGGCGGGGTGATGGCGCTCCTCATGCGGGCCCAGCTCGCGCAGGCGGATCAGAGCCTGATCGAGAAGGACGGCTACAACCAGCTCTTCACCATCCATGGGACGACGATGATCTTCCTCTTCGTCGTGCCGCTGCTCGCCGGCTTCGGCAACTACCTCGTCCCCCTCATGATCGGCGCCCAGGACATGGCGTTCCCGCGACTGAACGCCTTCTCCTACTGGCTCTTCCTGCTCGGCGGCCTCGTCGTGCTCGCGAGCTTCGCGGCTGACGGCGGCGCCGCGAGCTCGGGCTGGACCGCCTACGCGCCTCTCTCGGGAGACACCTACAGCCCCAACGTCGGCCAGGACCTATGGATCCTCGGCATCCATCTCACGTCGCTCGGCTCGCTCGCAGGTGCGATCAACTTCATCGTCACGATCCACAACATGCGGACCCGCGGCATGACGTGGATGCGGATCCCGCTCTTCGTCTGGACGATCGAGGCCTACTCCGTGCTCCTTCTCCTCGCCCTGCCGACGATCAGCGCCGCCGCGACGCTCCTCCTCCTCGACCGGCAAGTGGGCACCTCGTTCTTCGAGCCGGCGGAGGGCGGCAGCCAGATCCTCTGGCAGCACATGTTCTGGTTCTTCGGCCACCCCGAGGTCTACATCATGGTGCTGCCCGCGATGGGGATGCTCTCCGAGGTGATCCCGGTGTTCGCGCGGAAGCCGATCTTCGGCTACAAAGCGGTTGCGTTCTCGACGATCGGGATCGCCTTCGCGAGCATGCTCGTCTGGGCGCACCACATGTTCACGGTCGGGCTCCCGGTCTGGCTGCAGGCGTTCTTCCTCGTGTCGTCCTTCTCGGTCGCGATTCCGACGGCCATCAAGCTCTTCAACTGGCTGGCGACGCTGTGGCGAGGCCAGCTCGACCTGCGGACGCCGCTCCTCTTCTGTCTCGGGTTCATCGGGCTCTTCACCGTCGGCGGCCTCTCCGGGATCATGCTGGCCGTCTACCCGATCGACTACCAGGTGCAGGACTCCTACTTCCTGGTCGCGCACCTCCACTACGTCCTGTTCGGCGGCACCGTCTTCGGGGTCTTCGCGGGGACGTACTACTGGTTCCCGAAGATCACGGGGCGGATGTATGACGAGCGACTCGGGAAGGCTCATTTTTGGCTGATGCTCATCGGCTTCAACCTGGCTTTCCTGCCGCAGCACTTCCTCGGCCTCATGGGCATGAACCGGCGGATCTACACGTACGACCGCGGCGGGCTCTTCGAGCTCTACAACCTCATCTCGTCGGTCGGGACGCTCGTGATGACGATCGGCCTTCTGATCTTCATCGCGAACATGGTCAAGAGCTGGCGGGCGGGCCCTCGGGTGGGGTCCGACCCGTGGCAGGCGGATACGCTCGAGTGGTACACGACCTCACCTCCTCCCCCGCACAACTTCGACCGGGTGCCCTACGTGTCGAGCCACCGGCCTCTCCGGGACCTGCGACTCCGACTTCGGGAAGGGCCCTCGTGAGCCCGGCTCCCGGACCCTGGCTCCGGCTCCTGTCGCTCGGCGCCGTAGGCGCCGTCGCCCTCGTGGTGGCCACGGGCGAGCACGCGCTTCCGCACAACGCTACTGCCCTGGTCGCGCTTGCCCTCCTGGGCGGTGTGGCGCTCGCGACCCGGTTCGGGCATCCGGACCGGCGCAGGCTCGCGCGCGTCTCCGCCCTGGCCCTCGGAGTGTTCGTCGTCCAGATCGGGCTGGGCGGCGTGCTGGCGCTGACCGACTCCGCCTGGGCCCGCGGGCTCCACGTCGGGCTCGGTGCGGTCTCGCTCGCGATCGCCGCCGTCGCCGCGGCGGCCTGCTTCCGCGGCGGCGAAGCGGTCCGGCGCGGATCCTGGCGCGATTACGCGACCCTCACCAAGCCGCGCATCATGAGCTTGCTC
>JBPCPR010000052.1:0-5877 GCA_050998925.1 Gaiellaceae bacterium | reverse complement strand
GGTCGCTTCCTCGGAGGCGCCGTCACGGTCGAGCTGCTGGAAGAACCCCTGGAAATGGCTACTCTTTAACGAGCGATGCCGCTACAGCCGACGCCCACGCTCACGACGAGGCAAGAAGACATCCTCGCGCGCGTCGTCGAGGAATACGTGTCGACCGGGGCGCCGGTGGGCTCCAAGAAGCTCGTCGAGAGCGCGCGTATCGAGGCGTCGGCCTCCACCGTTCGGAACGAACTCGCGGTGCTCGAGGAGCAGGGACTCCTCATGCATCCGCACACCTCGGCTGGGCGCGTCCCGACCGAGATCGGCTACCGCTTCTACGTCGACCAGCTACTCGAGCGGCTCGAGCCGAAGCCGGCCGAGCTCCTACTCGATCTCTCCGACGCTCGTAGCCAGGTCGACTCGGCCCTCCGGGCGACCACGGAGGCGCTCTCGCAGCTGACGCACTTGCTCGCGCTCGTCTCCGCTCCTCCCCTGGAGTCGACCCAGGTCCATCACGTCGAAGTGCTGGTGCTCCAGCCGCAGCTCGTCATGGTGGTCGTGATCACATCGACAGGCGGTGTCAGCAAGAGGCTCTTCGCCTTCGCGGACCCGGTCGACCCCGGGCTGGCCGAATGGGCGAGCGAGTACCTGAACGAGCGCCTGGCCGGTCTCCATCTCGGTCCGAGGCTTCTGCGGAGCCGCTTCGACGAGGTCGAGGGCGGCTCACGCGAGCGCACGTTCCTGGAAGAGCTCCGGCCGGCCTTCACGGACCTCGTCGAGACCGGGGAGCAGACCTTGTACGTGGGAGGCGCCGCCGGGCTCCTGGACGAGTTCCGCGCGGACGACCTGCACGCCTACAGGCGGCTGCTCGAGGTTCTCGAGCAGCGAGCGGCTCTGCTCGAGCTCATGCGCGCGAGTCTCATGTCGAAGCGCCCGTTCGTGCGGGTGGGGGCAGAGTTGGCGGACCCGGGGCTCCAGAGCATCTCGCTCGTAAGCGCGCCGTACGGCCTCCGGCACCGGAACCTCGGGACCGTCAGCCTGCTCGGCCCGACGCGGATGGACTACGTCAAGGCGATCGACGCGGTCCGGTCCGCAGCACACGAGCTCTCCCGCTTCGTCGAGGAGATGTACGAGGAATAGAAGGCCTAGCCGGGGCGTGTCCGGTGACCGGGAAGGCCGTCAGTAACCTACGAGCGTGGCGACCGCAAGACGGGATTACTACGAGGTTCTGGGCGTTTCCCGCGGGGCGGGCGAGCGGGAGATCAAGAAGGCCTTCCGGAGTCTGGCGCGTGAGCTTCACCCCGACGTCTCCGATCACCCGGAAGCAGAGGTGCGGTTTCGAGAGGCCGCCGAAGCGTATGAAGTGCTCTCGAAATCCGAGACCCGCGAGCTCTACGACCGGTACGGGCACGACGGGCTCCGGACCGGTGGGTACGTCCCGACCGACTTCTCGAGTCTCTCGGATCTCTTCTCGGCCTTCTTCGGCGAGGACATCCTCGGCCGCACCGGTGGAGCTCGGTCGAGCCGGGGCGCAGACATTCTCGCGGAGGTCGAGATCGGCCTCGCCGAGGCCGCGCGGGGAACGGTGCAGACCGTTCCGTTCCCCGCCGCGGTGGCCTGCTCGGCGTGCAGCGGGTCCGGCGCCGCCGCCGGGACGGCGCCGGAGACCTGCCCGCACTGCGGCGGCGCAGGGCGTCTCCAGGCGATCTCGAACTCGGTCTTCGGCCAGTTCGTCCGAACCCAGACCTGCCCGACCTGCTCGGGCCGAGGCCGGGTCACGCCGACGCCGTGTCCCGAGTGCGACGGCGAGGGGCGGGTGACGGAGGAGCGCTCGCTCGAGGTCGAGATTCCCGCGGGAATCCACGACGGCCAGCGGATTCGGCTCTCGGGAGAGGGCCACGCCGGCGGGCCCGGCGCGCATGCGGGCGACGTCTACGTCCTCGTCCGCGTCCGCCCTGACGAGCGGCTCGTCCGGGACGGAAACGACGTCATCTCCAGTGTCAGCCTCACGATGAGCGAGGCTGCGCTCGGCGTCACCGTCACGGTCCCGGGCCTCGACGGGGACCTCGAGATCGAGTTCGAGCCGGGGACCCAGCCAGGAGAGGTGAGAGTCCTCCGGAGTAAGGGAATGCCCGTCCTCCAGGGCTTCGGGCGCGGCGACCACCGCGTCCTCGTCAACGTCGTCGTGCCACGCCACCTCTCGGACGAGCAGCGACGGCTGCTCGAGCAGTTCGAAGAGCACACGACCGATCACACCTACAAGGACGACGCGGGGTTCTTCGACAAGATCCGGGCGGCGTTCCGCTGACCAGGCACCCGCCGCTCCGGCGCGTCTCCGTTCGGATGTCGAACGACCGCGCCGAGGAGGGCCGGGCGGTCATGCTCGA
The DNA here is from genome assembly GCA_050998925.1 of Gaiellaceae bacterium. Taxonomy (GTDB): domain Bacteria; phylum Actinomycetota; class Thermoleophilia; order Gaiellales; family Gaiellaceae; genus DASQGA01. Next base: position 3,511 of record JBPCPR010000052.1, on the reverse strand, counting down.
CCTCTTCCCGGAGGGCTTCGAAGAGGTCGAGAAGGACGGCGGGCTCGAGCTGGCCGCCTACACAACCGCGGGCGGAGAGGAGCGCCTCTGGCAGGTCTTCGGGCCGGGCCGTGTGACCGAGGTCGAGCCCGACTGGGCGGAGCGGTGGAAGCAGTTTCACCGGCCCGCCCGCGTCGGCCGTCTCTGGCTCGGGCCGCCCTGGGAGAAGCCCGATACCGCCGCGATCTCGGTCGTGATCGACCCCGGTCGGGCGTTCGGCACCGGCTCGCACCCGACCACGCAGGTCTGCCTGGAGCACCTTCTAGAGCTCGAGCCCGGCAGCGTGCTCGACCTCGGGTGTGGCTCGGGGGTTCTCGCCATCGCCGCGGCCCGCCTGGGTTTCGCACCGGTGACGGCACTCGACTTCGACGAGGCCGCGGTCGAGGCGACGCAGGTCAACACCGCCGCCAACGGCGTCGAGATCTCGGTCGCGCGGGCGGACGTTCTGAGCGACGAGCTTCCCGGTGCAGCGGTCGCGGTTGCGAACATCGCGCTCGACCTTCGCGAGCGAGTCGGCTCCCGGTGGACCTACCGGCACCTCGTGACTTCCGGGTACCTCGAGTCCGAGAGCCCGGAGCTTCCCGGGTGGCGACACTCCGCCAGGAAGGTTCGCGGCGGCTGGGCCGCCGACCGCTTCGAGCGCCACTAGACTTCGATCGGAGGCCAGATGCGCCGAGACGGATGGCTAGTGTTCGCAGCCTGGGTGCTGGCGGGAGCGCTGGCCGTCTTCTCCTTGCTGGCCGCCGCCTCGATCGGCCTGTTCGTCGCACCGCTCGCCGCGGTCGCGGTCTGGCTCGCCCTGCGCCACGCGCGCGTGTGGCCGGAGACGCTCGGGATCGTCTCGGGCGCCGGCGGCGTCTGCCTTCTGATCGCGTTTCTGAGCCGGGAGGCGACGTCGTGGCTCGCTGCCGGGCTGGTGCTCGTGGCGGCCGGGATGGTCGCGTACGCTCTGGCCCGTCGGGGGACGCACACGGGAGGAGCAAGCCCTCTCCGTCCCCGCGAGCACGCCGAGTACTGAGCAACCATCTAGGATCGCCCCGCGATGGCGACGTTCTCCGTCGAGTTCCTCGGCTGCAAGGTGTCGCACACGGACGCGCAGGCGCTGCGCGAGCGGCTGGCCGCGGACGGGCACACGGAGTCTGCCGGCGAGACCGACGTCGCGGTCGTGAACACCTGCTGCGTCACCCACGAGGCGGTGCGGAAGTCGAGACAGGCCGCCCGCCGCGCCGCGCGCCGCTCCGGGACGGTCTACGTGACCGGATGCGCGGCGAACCTGGGTCGCGCGCTCGCCGGGCTCCCCGGCAACGTTCGGGTCGTCTCCCTTCTCGGCGAGGAGACAGCCGAGCAGGTGTCTGCAGACGTCGGCGTGCTCGGGTGCACGAACGCCGCGATCGGCCTCGATCGCGTCCGCGCCTTCGTCAAGATCCAAGACGGCTGCAGCTTCTCGTGCGGGTTCTGTGTCATCCCGCAGGTTCGCGGTGTCTCCCGCAGCCGCCCGGCGAAGACCGTGCTGGCGGAGATCCGCAAGCGTGTCGAGCAGGGACACCGGGAGGTCGTGCTCACGGGGGTCAACCTCGGGTGCTACCGCGACCGCGAGCATGGCTACACGCTGGCCGCACTGGTGCGCGAGGCGGGACAGACGCCCGGGCTTGCCCGGCTCCGGCTCTCGTCGATCGAGGTCAACCACCTCGGCGACGAGCTGATCGCCGCTCTCGAAGAGACGCTCATCGTGTCCAGGCACCTGCACGTGCCGCTCCAGTCGGGCGACGATCGCGTCCTCCGTGAGATGGGGCGGCGCTACGACGTCCAGACCTACCTCCGGCGGGTCGCGAAGGCAGAGGGCTTCAACCTGACGACCGACGTCATGGTCGGCTTCCCGGCCGAGGACGACGAGGCCTTCGAGGGGACGCTCGCGGCAGTCGCGGCGGCCGGAATCACGAAGGTGCACGTCTTCCCGTACTCACCGCGGCCCGGCACGCGGACCGCAGAGGCGGACCCGGTGCCCCTGGCCGTGAAGAAAGAGCGGAGCGCCCGTCTCCGGCGCGCCTCCGTCGAGGCCTGCCGGCGCCGCTGGCACGCCCGGCTGGGCGAGGAGGACGTCGTGCTCGTCGACCGGCCCGGCCGTGGCTATGCCGATGACTACACGCCGTGGCTCGTCGCCGGGCAGGTCGGGACGCTCGTCCGGGCTCGCGCGCGCGCCGTAGCCGAGGAGGGGATCGTCGGTGTCGTCTGAGTGCCTCTTCTGCCCCCTGGCCAAGGACGGCGACCATGTTCGCAAGGAGGACGGCTTCGTCGCCATCAAGGACATCCATCCGAAGGCGCCGGTGCATCTCCTCGTCCTGCCGGAGCGGCACGTGGAGAGCCTCCGCGACGTGGACGCCTTTCCGGACGAGGAGGCCGCACGGATGGTCCGCTTCGTCGCCGACACGGCCCGCGAGGCCGGGCTCGAGGACTACCGCGTGATCGTGAACGTCGGGGAGGGGGCCGGGCAGACGGTCTTCCACCTGCACTGGCACGTCCTCGGCGGCGGCACGCTCGGGGGGTTCGAATGAGCCTGATCGCCCGGATCGAGGACGAGCTCAAGGAGGCGATGCGAGCCCGGGACAGCGAGCGGGCCGGAACGCTCCGGCTCACCCTGGCGTCGCTCCGCTCGGCGGAGAAGGAGCTGCAACGCCCGCTCCACGACGACGAGGAGCTGCAGGTGCTCCAGCGGGAGCGAAAGCGCCGCGCCGAGGCGGCCGAGGCCTTCCGGTCGGTCGGGCGGGACGAGCAGGCGGAGCAGGAGGAGCTGGAGCACTCGATCATCGAGGAGTTCATGCCCGAGCCGATCGACGAGGAGGAGCTCGAGGAGATCGTGGACAGCGCGATCGCCGAGACCGGCGCCACCTCGATCCGGGACCTCGGGCGCGTGATGGCCGACGTCATGCCGCAGGTATCCGGGCGGGCCGACGGCTCGACCGTCAGCCGGCTCGTCCGCGAGAAGCTGGCCTAAGATGGCTGACCGGCAATCACCACACCCACGGATGGCGGCCCGTCCCCGCGGGCACGCGGTTACCGATCAACCATCTAAGCGAGCGTTTTTCAGGCGGAATCCACGCCGGAGCCGGCTCTACACTGTGTCCGTTGCAGGAAGTCCTCTCAGTCTCCAACGAGGTCGCCGCCGAGCTCGCAACCGTCGACGACGGCATCCTCGGAGCCCTCCGTCGCCGTCTCGGGCTGGCTGTTCTCCTTCGCGGGAACCAGCTGACGCTCGAGGGTGAGCAGGAGAAGGTCGGCGAGGCGCGCCTCGTGATCGACGAGCTGGCCGAGCTCGTCGAGGGTGGGCATGCGATCGGGGCCGGGACGGTCGACGCGGTCCTGACCGCGCTCGACGAGTCGCGAGACCTCCGCGACGTCTTCGAGGACGTGGTCTGGCGCCATCGCGGCAAGAAGATCACCCCGAAGACGGTAAATCAGAAGCGCTACGTGGAGG
>JBPCPR010000026.1:0-5275 GCA_050998925.1 Gaiellaceae bacterium | reverse complement strand
TGATCGCGGACGTCCGCGGCTACACACGCTTCACGCACGCGCACGGCGACGAGGAGGCCGGCAGGCTCGCTGCTAGATTCGCCGCTCTCGTCCGGAAGGCAGTGACTGCGACCGGCGGTGAGGTGGTCGAGCTTAGGGGTGACGAGGCGCTCTGCGTCTTTTCTTCCGCACGGCAGGCGCTTCGGGCCGCTGTCGAGCTGCAGATCCGTTTTCGGGCACGGGTCGAGGGTCAGTCCGTCTTCCCGCTCGGGATCGGCATCGGCCTGGATGCGGGCGAGGCGGTGCCCGTCGAGGGTGGCTACCGCGGCGGCGCGCTGAACCTCGCCGCGCGCCTCTGCAGCCTCGCCGCCCCAGGCCAGATCCTCGCCAGCGAGACCGTGACGAGCCTGGCGCGGAAAGTGGAGGGGGTCCGCTTCGTCGAACGGCGCGGCGGGGCACGGCTGAAGGGGCTGGAGAAGCCGGTGCGGGTGATCGAGGTCGTCCCCGAGGCGAAGCTCCCGCCCCTGCCGGCGGCGCCCGGGCCGAGTGCGCGCCGGCGAGGTGTGCTCTTGATGGCGGCGGGCGCGGTCGTGCTCATGGCCGCGCTCGCCGCGGCGGTCGTGGCCCTGACGCGCGACTCGGACGAGACGGTCACAACCGTGGGAAACGCTATCGCCGCGATCGACGGGAACACGGTCGCCTATACGCAGGTGGGCAAAACGCCGAGCACGATCGCCGTCGGCAAAGGAGCCGTCTGGGTGCTGAACGCCGACGACCGGACGATCTCGAAGATCGACCCGGAGACGAGGGAGGTCCTCCAGACGGTCGGGACGGGCGGTAGAACGACCGACCTCGCAGTCGGAGAAGGTTGGGTGTGGGTTGGCAACGGCGCCCAGACGCCCGGCCCGTTCGGCCAGGTCCATACGGCCAGCATCTCGCGGCTCGACCCGGATACGGCCGGGGTGACGATGACCGAGTCTCTTCCCCCCCTCGCCCGGAACCCGGCCGCGGTCAGCTCGGGCGAGTCCCGAGTACTAGGGGTGAGCCAGCTCGCGGCCGGCGCCGGCGCTGTGTGGGCGATCAACCCCGACCGGACGGTCTCGCGGATCGACCCAGAAACCGGGGAGCGGGAGGTGACGATCCCGGTGAAGGCGGGAAGCGCGATCGCCGCCGGAGCTGAAGGCGTCTGGACGCTGTCCGGCGAAAGTCCTCCCAGCGTCATCCGGATCGATCCAAGCACCAACGAGGTCGCACAGACGATCGAGCTGGACACGGACGGCCTCACGGGACTCGCGGTTGGCGCCGGCTCCGTCTGGGCGACCGATGACATCAGGGGCTTGCTCTGGCGCATCGAGCCTGGCCCGGATCCGCTCACGCAGACGATCGACCTGGAGTTTGGAGTGACGGCGGTGGCCTACGGCGGGGGCTCAGTCTGGGTCACGAACTTCGTGCGCGACGAGATCGTTCGCGTCAATGCCCAGACGAACAAGGTCGCGGAGCGGATTCCGCTCGCCGGGACGCCCCCCTCGGTAGCTGCAACCGACGAGACCGCCTGGGTCAGCATCGCCGGCGCCCCGAGGGGCGAGATCCTCCCAGCATCTGCGTGCGGCCCCGTCGAGGGAGGCACAAGACGGCCGGACGTCCTGATCGCCTCCGACCTACCTCTCCAGGCCGGGGGCCTCTTGCGCGTCGCAGCCGATGCGATCCGCTTCGTCCTCGAAAAACGGGAGTTCCAGGCCGGCGACCACACGGTCGGTTACCAGTCCTGCGATGACTCGACCGGACAGACCGGCTTCGACTTCATCAAGTGCGCGTTGAACGCGAAGGCGTATGCGGCGACCGCTCGTCTGGTCGGGGTAATCGGTCCCTTCAACTCGCAGTGCGCCTGGGCCCAGATACCAATCGCGAATCGCGCCAAGGGACCGCTCGCCATGATCAGCCCCTCGAACACGCATCCCGGCCTGACGCACGCCGTCCCCGCCCCCGGTTACACCGATGATGGTGACGAGCCGGAGATCTACTACCCGACCGGGCGTCGGAACTACGTGCGCGTCATCGCTTCCGAGGAGTTCCATTCGGCCGCCGGGGCGGTGCTGGCGCGCCGACTCGGGGTGCGACGGCTCTACGTCCTGAAGAGCACGCAGGAGTCCGCGCTCGGCTCGGGTGTGAACCAGATCAGGCTGACTGCTCCGAAGCTCGGGCTGACGGTCGTAGGATCGGCCGAGTGGCCGGAGGCGAAGAGTTACGCCGCGCTGGCCGACCGAGTCGCGCGGGCTCGCCCCGACGGAATCTACTTCGAGGACCTCTACTTCGAGCGTCCGGATGCGGTCCTTCGTGCCTTGCGGGACCGGTTCGGTGACGTGCCGGTAATCACGCACGAATCCGCAGGGTTCGCGGCGCCCGGCATGTACGTGACCACGACGGGCCGGGCGAACCAGAGCGTGGGCGCGGAGGGCCGGCGCTTCCTGCGCGAGTTCACCGAGACACAGCCCGAGGGCGCGGTTCCCGCCGCTCCTCTCTACATTCTGGAGACGGCCCAGGCCGCGGAAACGCTCCTCGAGGCGATCGCGCGTTCTGACGGCACCCGGACCTCCGTGACGCGAGCCCTCTTCGACCTCGAGATCGAGGATGGCATCCTCGGAAGCTTCAGCTTCGACGAGAACGGCGACATGACGCCCGCGACGATCAGCGTGTTCCGCATCACGGGCAAGAAGCGCGGAGCCGACGCCCCGGATTTCTACGGCGGTGCCGACTTCGACCGCGTCGTGCGCGTCCCCCCAGCGCTCGTCAGTCCATAGACGCCTTGCGCTAGCCGTGCGCCTTTCAGCGACTGCGGGGGCCGGGGCCCGGCCCCCGCAGTCTTTCCTCTAGGCCGGCTCCACCGGCCGACGCCGCTGACTGGCTGCAGCGAAGGCGGCGGCCGTGATCGCGATTCCGCCGAGCCCGGCGAGACCGACGACCTCGGCACCCGAGAGCCCGTCGCCCGGGGCGGCGAGCGCAGGGGCTCCGTCCGAGGCGGGCACGACTGGTGCCCGTCCAGCCCCGCCGATCGGCTGATCAGCGGTCGAGACGGCAGCGCCGGTCACCTCCGCTGGCGACTGATCCCCGGCTGCGGCGACGGCACCGAAGGCGGCGCTCGGGGCACCCGAGCTACCTCCCTCGGCCACCATCCCTTGGGCGCTGCCCACCACACCGGTCGCAGTCGCAACCGCGACGCTCAAAACGAGCGCCTTCGCTCGCAGGCCGTGTCCCTCGACGTCGGGGTCGATGAGCGCGTCCCGGAGCTCCTCCCGGTCGAAAGCGATCGCGATTCGTTCGCCTTCGGTGGCGCGGAGCACCTCCTCGAGATCCGGCGGATCCCAGCGGACGCCGAGCGTGTGTGCCTGGACGTCGCCCTGCCGTGCGACATCGAGGATCAGCTCGGCCGACTCGTCGGAACGCAGCGCCTGCTCGATCTCGCTTCGATCGAGTACGGCTGCGACTCCACGACCCGCGAGGTTCCCAGGCTCGACCAGCCTGGCGGTTCCTGTGGCGTACTCCATACGCCTCCTTCCACTCATGGCCCACCATGCGCGGGCCTTTCGTAACACGACGCACGAATCGCTCCCGATCTTCCCACCGGATTGTTCACGCGTCAACAGACCCGAACACCGTTTCGGTGCGCGTGGCGGGAGTTGCTAGGAGGGCTGCGGTGCTCGGCCCGTGCCGGCGGAATCGTCTGGAACTGTCAAGAGGCGGTTGACTTGCCGGGAAGTACAAGCTGAGAATCAACGGAATGTGCCGCGTGCTCGGTTACCTGGGACGTCCAATCCCGCTGGCCCACCTCCTCTACGAGACAGACAGTTCCCTTGTCCGGCAGGCCTACAGCCCGCGCATGATGGCCGTCTTCCTCAACCTGGCAGGCTTCGGCATGACAGCGTGGGACTCCGCCTCCGGTCACCCCGACGAGCCCTTCACCTACAAGGTCACGACCCTCCCCCTCTTCGACCGTAACCTCCGCAACCTCGCCCAGAAGATCTCCCCGACCTGCCTGCTCGCCCACGTCCGCGGGGTCACCGACAACGAGGACGAGGTCATCGCGGAGCAGAACCTCCATCCGTTTCGCTTCCACGACGTCAACGTGACGCTCGCGCACAACGGGCACCTCCGCGAGTTCGCACGCATGCGCTACGACCTCGTCGAGCACGTGCGGCCGGAGTTCATTCGGAGGATCGAGGGCACCACCGATTCGGAGTGGATCTACGCGCTCATCCTCTCTCAGCTCGAGGATCCTTACGGTATGCCCGAAGCGGCGGAGATCGTCGACGCGACGGTGAAGGCGCTTTCGATCATCCGCGCCGTCCGCGAGCGCAACGGGATCGAGACCTCGTCGCCCCTCAACCTCTTCCTCAGCACCGGCCGCTGCCTCGTCGCAACGCGCTTCAGCTTCGACTACGGCTGGTACCCGGACAATGACACCTTGCTCGAGACCGATCTCCCGTACGTCAGCCTCTGGTACACGCTCGGGCACGAGTACGTCCAGCGTGCCGGCGAGTGGACGATGGTCGGCAGCGATCGGACAAGCTCGCTCTTGATCGCCTCGGAGCCGCTAACTTCCGACATCTCATCCTGGCTCGAGGCGCCGGAGTACTCGCTCCTCAGTGCCTCGATTACGGACGGCGTCTTCGAGCTGGAGGTCATGGATCTTGCCGTCTGAGTCAGCTCCGGCCGCAACCCCGCATACGGGTCAGATCGACGTCGTCGACTTTCTGGAGACCGTCCAGCTCTTCGCGGGCATTCCGCGTGAAGAGCTGGACGAACTTGCACGTGTGCTGCTCGCAATGGAACTCCCGCCCGGTGGCGACCTCTGGCGTCAGGGAGAAGAGGTGAACGGCCTCCACGTCATCGCGAAGGGCCTCGTCCAGGTGTCCGCCCGGCTGCCAGGCGACCGGGAGGTCGAGCTCGCGACCCTCGGCGTCGGCGAGGTCCTGGGCGAGATTCCGCTCATCGACGGCGGCACCCGGACGGCAACCGTGCGGGCGGTCGAGCCGACGACTACGCTCTTCCTCGGCCGGGCCGACTTCACCGCCCTCGTCTCTCGGCTCCACCCGACCGCCTTCACGCTGAAGCGTCGGATCGCGGCCATCGCGTGCGAGCGACTTCGCAAGCGGTATGCCGCTCTCGCCGCGTCGCTCGGCGACGGCCCGGCGCCGGCCGCCAACGCAGGCGACCCTCCCCGAGAAACTGCGGAGGACGCACTCGACTCGGTCGAGCGCCCAAGCCTCAAGTACCCGCGGCAGCTCCACCTCTTCCATGT
>JBPCPR010000310.1:0-3535 GCA_050998925.1 Gaiellaceae bacterium | reverse complement strand
AAGTTGTCGAGGGCGTCGGCCGCGGCGAGCTCACGCACCCGCTTGGTCGAGTAGCCGCACAGGTCGACCAGCACCTGCTCCGTGTGCTCGCCGCGGAAGGGCGCGCGGCGGGCCGGCTTCTCTTCCTCGCCGACGCGCAGGGGCGTGGCGACCTGGCGAACCGTGCCGAGCCGGGGGTGCTCCGTCTCGACGATGCCCTCTCGGGCCCCGACCTGCGGCTCGGCGAGCGCCTCCGCGACGTCGTTTACGCGGGCGTTGGGCACCCCGGCAGCCGCGAAGACGGCGAGCCACTCGTCCGTCGTACGCGCCTCGAAGGAACGGCGAAGCTCCGGGACCAGCGCCGTTCGGTTCTCGTGCCGGCCGGCGAAGTCGGCGAAGCGGGGATCGGAGGCGAGGTCGGGCCGCTCGATCGCCTCGCAGAGCCGCTCCCAGAACTTCTGCTTCGGGCACGCGACTACGATCCAGCCGTCGGCGGTCGGGAAGTTCTGGAACGGCACGATCGAGGGGTGCGCGGACTCCGAGAGCCGCTCCGGCTCGAAGCCGCGGGATGCGACCCACGTACCGACGTACACGAGCTCGTGAAGGGCCGTCTCGAAGAGCGAGACGTCGCAGTCGCAGCCGACTCCTTCCCGCCGAGCCCGCCAGAGCCCTGCGACGAGGGCGATGGCGGAGGCGTAGCCGCCCGAGAGGTCGACAAGCGAGAGCCCGCTCTTGGTCGGCGGCCCGTCGGGCTCGCCCGTGAGGCTCATCCACCCCGCGAGCCCTTGCATCATGTAGTCGTAGGCGCCCTCGCCGGCCCGCGGGCCGGTCATCCCAAAACCCGAGAGCGAACAGCAGACGATGCAGGGATTCACGTCCTTCAGGTCCTCGTAAGTGATCCGAAGCCGCTTCGGATAGTCGCCGCGAAGATTCGAGTAGACCGCGTCGACCGCTCGGACGAGGTCCTCCAGGACCGCCCGCGACTCGGGGTGGCGGAGATCGAGCGAGATGCTCTTCTTGTTCCGGTTGAACGTCTCGAAGAAGAGCGAGTCCTCGGCCTCCTGGAAGGGAGGCACGTAGCGCCCCACGTCACCACCGGACGAGGGGTCCTCGACCTTGATCACCTCGGCACCGAGGTCGGCGAGCTGCAGCGTCCCCCACGGCCCGGCGCCGTACTGCTCGATCGCGAGGACCCGCACGTCTGCGAACGGGAGACTCAAGCGCGCTTGCGGATGGAGACGGTGTGCCGCCAGGCCCGCTGGTAGGCGGGCCGCAGGAACTCGAGGTGGGCGTGCATCTCTTCCGCGGCGCCGTCCGCGTCGCCCCTCTCGATCGCCGCCAAGATGCCGCGGTGGTGCTGGTTGACCGAGCTGTGGAAGCCCCGCCCGAGCGTGGAGCGGGCGAGGTGCGTCTGGAGCACGCTGAAGACTGGCTGGGTGGCGATGTAGAGGAGCGTGTTGCCGCAAGCCTCGACGATCGCTGTGTGGAAGCCCTTGTTGTAGGTGAACTGCTCCTGGGTCGTCATGCGCAACGGCTGCTCCGGGATCGACTCGCGCAGGCGATCGACGTCGTCCCCGCTCGCCCGCTCCGCCGCGAGGCGCGCCGCCGGCACCTCGATCAGCTCGCGGAGCTCGAGGAACTCGTCCAGCGTGACGCGATCCGACTCGGAGAGGAGCTTGAGGTTGCCACGGAGGAACTCCGAGATGTGATCGACGGTCGGCAGGGTGACGTAGCTGCCGCCGCCGGCGCCTTTCGTCGTCCGGATGAGATTCTGCGCGGTGAGGATGCGCAGCGCCTCCCGCACGGTCGCGCGGCTGACGCCGAACTCGCGCGCGAGGACGGCCTCGTTCGGAAGTCGCTCGCCCGGCGCCAGGGCCCCCGAGACGATCAGCTCGCGGAGCTGGTCGTTCACTTGCTCGTAGGCCTTGCGAACCCGGCGAACGGGCATGGCTTCCGGGTCTCCCGGCACTGGGCGGACGGTGCGCGGGCGGGTCACTAGCCCTTGCCGAACTGCCGGTCGCCGGCCAGCGAGACGGGATTCGGCCGCCGCGCCTGCTCACGCTCGGCGAAGTACACAGTCAGGCTTCCGGCGCCGTCACGCGACGCACGCAGCTCCTCCCGCAGGCGCTCCGTCGCCGCCTCGTCGATCTCGAGCGTCCGCTCGTCGACGAAGACGACGCCGTAGGCTTCGCGCGCGATCTCGAGCGTCGTGAAGTCGTCGAGGACGTCCTCGCGCACGAGCTCCGGGTCGCGCTCGAGCGGATCACCGTACCCGGCCGCGTTCGGCTCGACCAGCTCGATGAAGTCGCCGGCCTCGAAGGGGATGCCGGTCACCTTGGCTTCGAGGTACTCCTCGTCCGCCCGGTCGGCGTTCTTGCGGCAGGACGCGACGAGGCCGTCCCAACCGCCGAAGACGCCTCGCGGCGGATCCGTCTGCCGGTCCCCTTCGCACGAGTACACGCCGGGAACGAGATAGCGGTTGCGCCGAATGATCCCGATGCCGCCGCGCCACTTTCCGGGTGCCGCAGGCTCGGGCCGGAGCTCGTATTGGTCGCAGCGGATCGGGAAGCGCACGTCGAGCTCCTCGATCGGGTTGTTCCGCGTGTTCGCCATCAGGTTGTCGACGGAGTCCATCGCGTCCTTGCCGTAGCGGCCGCCGTAGGCCCCCTCGTTCACCTCGAGGTAGAGCCAGTACTCGCCCTGCTCCTCGTCGAAGCCGGAGTACGCGCAGAAGTGGATCCCGGCCGAGTTGCCGGCCGTAGTCTGCTCGGGGAGCGCGTCGCTCAGGGCGAGGATGACGTTGTCGACGACGCGCTGCACCTGCGTGAAGCGCGAGAAGCAGGCGCGGGGGAAGGTCGGGTTGTAGATCGTGCCCTTGGGCGCGACGACGTTCACCGGCCGGAAGACACCGTCGTTCTGCGGGACGTGCTCGGGGAAGACCGCCTCGTCGAGGAGGATGGTGCGGACCGCGTAGTAGGCCCCTACGAGGAGCGAGCCCTCGAAGGGCACGTTGAAGCCGGTCGGCACCTCGGGGTTGGACCCGGTGAGATCGATCGTGATGGAGTCGCCCTCGACGATCACCTTCGTCTCCACGCGCAGGCGCACGCCCCGGTTGCGGGCGTCGTCGTCGAGCCACCCGGTCGGGGCCGCGTACTCGCCGTCGGGGATCTTGGCGATCTCTTGCCTGAGCATCCGCTCCGAGTAGTCCATCCATTCGTACGCGGCGCTCATGACGACTTCGGCTCCGTACCGGCCGACCAGCCGGAGGAAGCGCTCCTTGCCGAGCTGGCACGCGGCGAGCATCGCGTTCATGTCGCCGCGGTTCATCGTCTCCGTGCGGACGTTGTCGAAGATCATGCGGTCGAGGTCCTCGTTCAGCTCTCCGGCCTCGTACCAGCGGAGCGCGTTGTACATCTTCGCCTCGGCGTAGACATCGAACGCGTCAGCGTTGCTCCCGGGGTAGGCGCCGCCGACGTCGAGCACGTGCGCGGTCACGGCGGCGAAGCCAAGCAACTCGCCCTCGTGGAAGATCGGCCCCGCGACCGCCCCGTCCGGG
>JBPCPR010000229.1:0-4528 GCA_050998925.1 Gaiellaceae bacterium | reverse complement strand
CCCTCCGCTTGCTCGGTACCGACGTCGACCGGCACCTCCCAAGCCGCTTCGAGGAAGGTTACTGTGCCTCGATCGACACGCTCGCTCGTCTCGCGCGCGAGGACTGCGGTCTGGTCGTCACGGTCGACTGCGGGATCACCGCGGTGGCGGAGGTCGCCGAAGCGCGGGCGCTCGGCCTCGAGGTCGTCGTCACAGACCACCACAGGCCCGGGCACGAGCTTCCCGACTGCCCGGTCGTCGCGACGCGCCCTTCCGACTATCCGTTTCCGGAGCTCTGCGGAACAGGTGTCGTGTACAAGCTGGCGGAGGCGCTGGTCGGGCCCGAGCAGCTCGAGGAGCATCTCGATCTCGTCGCCCTCGCCACGGTCGCCGACGTCGTGCCGCTCCTCGATGAGAACCGCTGGCTCGTCACCGCCGGTCTTCGTCGGCTCTCGAGGACGACCAAGCCCGGGCTCCGGGCGCTCATGCAGACAGCCCGGGTGGATCCGGCGGCGCTCGACGTGGGCTCGATCGCCTTCCGTCTGGCGCCCCGCCTGAACGCGGCTGGCCGCCTCTGCCACCCCGGGGTCGCGCTCGACCTGCTCCTGATCGGAGACGAGCAGGAGGCGCAGCGGCTCGCCGGCGAGCTCGAGACGCTGAACCGCGACCGCCAGGCGGTCGAGGACCGGATCCTCCGGGATGCGGTCCGGCAGGTGGGCGAGTGGCCGGAGTCGACGCGCCGCCGGAGCGCCTACGTGATCGCAGGGGAGGAGTGGCACCGCGGCGTGATCGGGATCGTGGCCTCGCGGCTGGTCGAGCGGGTCGACCGCCCGGTCCTCCTGGTCGCGGGCACCGAGGCTGCCTGGGTCGGCTCCTGGCACTCGATCCCGGCCTTCGACCTGCACGCCGCCGTCGGGTCCTGCGCGTCCCACCTCGAGCGCTGGGGCGGTCACCGCGCCGCGGCCGGGCTTTCGATCCGCCCCGAGAACGTCGAGTCGTTCGCCGATGCCTTCGCCGCGTACGCCGGCGAGAGGCTGACCGAGTCGGAGCTCGTGCCGCAGACCGTGGTCGATGCCGTCGTCGAAGGGCGCGACCTGAAGCTCGAACTCTGGGAGGAGCTCGAGCGGCTCGCTCCCTTCGGGCTCGGCAATCCCGGTATCACGCTTCTCGCGAGCGGCTGCGAGCTGTCCGAGCTCGGAGCCGTGGGGGAGGGGAAGCACCTGAAGCTCGCGGTCACCGCCAACGGCACGAGGTCGGGCGCGATCGCGTTCGGTCAGGGCGCGAGGCTCGATCTCTTCCGGCGACCCGGGCCCTACGACGTCGCCTTCCGGCTGGGTGCGAACCGCTGGAACGGCTCGGTCTCCCCCCAACTTGTGGTCCAAAAGATCTTCGACACCCCCGAGCGGTTCGTCGAGCTTCGCGCCTGGCTCGCCGTCGAGTGGCGAAAGCCCGCGAACGAGCGCGACCCACGCGCGGCCGAGGTCTTCGCCGAGCTCGGCCTCGACGATGCAGGGGCGTGCTGGCGACCGCTCGTTGAGTCCGAGGCGTTCATGGCGCTCCTCGAGGAGACGCTCGCGGCGGCCGCGTGATCGGAGGCGACCAGCGCTCGGGCTGAAGGATCGGCCCCGGAAAGCCGAAAGAGAGGGACACAGGAGGAAAGGACGACGAAGAGCGACCATTTCGCCCGCTTGCTCGGCCGGGAGCCTTACCCGGGGCGCCAGTTTGCGAACGGGGCCGGAAGCTACACTTCGTCCATGAAGCAAGTCCTTCAGGACAGCCCTGCGCAGCGGCACCAGGAGCTTCTCGTTCCGTTCCTCGAGGAAGTCGCCGCCTACAACAAGGAGCTCGACCGCGAGCTTCTGGAGCGCGCCTTCCTCTTCGCCTCCGAGGCGCACGAGGGCCAGCAGCGGCGTAGCGGCGAGCCCTTTATCGCGCACCCGGTCGGTGTCGCGCGCGTGCTCGCGGAGCTCCACCTCGACGACTCGACCCTCGCGGCGGCGCTCCTCCACGACGTGGTCGAGGACACCGACGTCGCGATCGACGAGGTGCGGGCGGAGTTCGGCGAGGAGATCGCCCGCCTGGTCGAGGGGGTCACGAAGCTGACGCGAATCCACTTCCAGAGCCGCGAGCAGGCCCAGGCTGAGAACTACCGCAAGATGATCGTCGCGATGGCGCAGGATCCGGGCGTCATCCTGATCAAGCTCGCGGACCGGCTGCACAACATGCGGACGATCGAGTACCTCGGCAAGCAGAAGCAGCTCCAGAAGGCGCGCGAGACGCTCGAGGTCTACGCGCCGCTCGCGCACCGCCTCGGTATCCACACGATCAAGTGGCAGCTCGAGGACCTCGCCTTCGCCACCCTGCACCCGCGGCGGTACGCGGAGATCCAGGCGATGGTGAACGAGCGCCGGGGCGACCGCGACGAGTTCGTCTCGACGGCCGCGGAGCAGGTCGAGCGCGAGCTCGAGAAGCTCGAAATTCCGGCCGAGATCTCGGGCCGCGCGAAGCACTTCTACTCGATCTACGAGAAGATGGCCAAGCGGGGCAAGGAGTTCAACGAGATCTACGACTTGACCGCGATGCGGGTGATCGTGCTGCGCGACGGCAAAGAGGGGGAGCGCGACTGCTACGGCGCGCTCGGGATCATCCACTCTCTGTGGAAGCCGATGCCCGGCCGCTTCAAGGACTACATCGCGATGCCCAAGTTCAACCTCTACCGGTCGCTCCACACGACGGTGATCGGTCCGGAGGGAAAGCCGCTCGAGATCCAGGTGCGGACGAACGACATGCACGTGACGGCCGAGTACGGGATTGCCGCGCACTGGGTCTACAAGGGCTCCAAGGTCCGAGGGAGCGGGGCCGAGCGGATCGCGTGGCTCCAGCAGCTCGCCGACTGGCAGGAGGAGGAGTCGGACCCCCGGGAGCTCATCCGTGCCTTCCCGGAGCTCGCCTCGGACGAGGTCTACGTGTTCACGCCGAAGGGCGAGGTCAAGAACCTCCCGTCCGGCTCGACGCCGATCGACTTCGCGTATGCGGTCCACACGGACGTCGGCCACCGGACCGTGGGCGCGAAGGTGAACGGCCGTATCGTCCCGCTCCACTACCGGCTGCAGAGTGGGGACTTCGTCGAGATCCTGACGTCGAAGCAGCAGGGACGCGGCCCTTCGCGGGACTGGATGTCCCTGGCCGCTTCGTCGCGCGCGCGCAACAAGATCAGGCAATGGTTCAGCCGCGAGACGCGCGAGGACACCGAGCAGCGCGGCCGCGACTCCCTCGAGAACGTCCTGAAGCAGCACAACCTGCCGTACCGGAAGCTCTCGAGCTCGCCGCTGCTCGCGCAGGTGATCCGCGAGATGGGGTTCAAGAAAGCCGAGGACTTCTACCTGGCTCTCGGCTCCGGGAAGCTCCAGGTGTCCCAGGTCGCCAACAAGGTGCTCCACCGGCTGAAGACGACCGAGGTCGCCGAGGAGGAGAAGGTCCCGCTCAAGCCCAAGGCGCGCCACGCGGTCGCGTCGCAGAACTTCGGGATCCACGTGCCCGGCGTCGAGGACGTTCTCGTTCGCTTGGCCAAGTGCTGCACACCGGTTCCGGGGGACGGCATCGTCGGCTACATTTCGCTCGGCAAGGGCATCACCATCCACCGGGACGACTGCCCGAACGTTCGCGCGCTGCAGAAGAACCCCGACCGCTTCACGCCGGTCGAGTGGGACGGCGGCGCTTCGCAGAGCTTCCGGGTCCAGATCGCGGTCTCGTCCTGGGACCGCCCCCGCCTGCTCGAAGACGTGGCGAGGACCTTCGCCGAGCACGGCACGAACATCGTCGAGTACGGCGGCCACGTCGAGGATCAGATGGCACGGAACTGGTACGTGGCAGAGGTCGGAGACATCAAGGCGTTGCGCGGGCTCCTGAGCTCCCTCCGAAATATCGATTCGGTCTTCGACGCCTATTTCGTCACACCGTCCTAGGCTCGTGCCCGACGAGCAGGCTTTTCAGCGTGGGCAAATGGCGGCGGCGACTGCCTGATGGAGCCGGTGATCTCCGGGTTGTACGCATCGGCGCCGGAGCCGCTTCCGTTCGCCCCGGCGACTGACATCCGTGCCTTCCTGCTCGAGCGTGAGCAGGGAAACCTGCTCGTCTACAGCGTCACCGACCTCGAATCGGAGGCGCAGACCATCGAAGAGCTCGGCGGCGTCTCGCGCCAGTACCTGAACCACCAGCACGAGGCCTGGTTCGCCTCGGATTGGGGGCCCAGCCCGCTCTACATCCACGAGCACGAGCGCCCGTCGGTCGACGAGAGGATCCGAGTGAGCGAAACCTTCTCCGAACGCCACCTGCTCGACGACGACTTCGAGGTGATCCCGACGCCGGGGCATACCAGGGGGGCGACGGCGTTCCTATGGGACTCCGGCCGAAACCGCATGCTGTTCACGGGCGACACCGTCTGGCTGAGCGAGGGCGAGTGGGTCGCCGCCGTGCTCGAGTCCAGTGACCGTGAGGCGTATGTCGAGAGCCTGGAGCTGATGCGCGGGCTCGACTTCGACGTGCTCGT
>JBPCPR010000214.1:0-4894 GCA_050998925.1 Gaiellaceae bacterium | reverse complement strand
GCTTCGGAGACCTCGTCTTCGATGCCGTCGTCCCGCGCAGCATCCGGTTGGCGGAAGCACCGAGCCACGGGCTACCGATCACGGTCTACGCGCCGTCGTCGTCCGGCGCCGACGCGTACTACAAGGTGGCGAGCGAGCTTGTCGAGCGCGGCTAAGCCCTCGGAAGGGCGTCGCGGCCTCGGCCGCGGGCTCGAGGTCCTGCTCGGCGGGGCGACTCACGACACCGAGCTGGCCCAGCTCCCCGTCGGGGCGATCCGGCCGAACGGACTCCAGCCGCGCCGGCGCTTCGACCCGGACGCGCTCGCCGGCCTCGCCGAGTCGGTGCGCGTTCAGGGCGTCGTCCAGCCGGTCGTCGTCAGGCCGATCTCGGACGGGGTCTACGAGCTGATCGCGGGCGAGCGACGCTGGCGCGCTGCGAAGGCGGCCGGGCTTGCAACGATCCCGTCGCTCGTCCGCCCGACCGACGACCGGGACTCCCTCCTCCTCGCGCTCGTCGAGAACGTGGCGCGCGAGGATCTCTCGCCGATCGAGGAAGCCCGCGCCTACGCGACCCTCCAGGACGAGTTCGCGCTCTCGCTCGGCGAGGTTGCGGAGCGGGTCGGGCGCTCGAAGCCGTCGGTGTCCAACCGGATCCGGCTGCTCGAGCTTCCGGACGACGTCCTCGGCCTCGTTGAGCGGGGCCTGCTCTCGGAGGGGCACGCACGCGCCGTGCTCGCGGTGCCCGACCACGAGGAGCGGCGGAGGCTCGCCCGGCGAATCGTCAAACAGGGCCTGTCGGTCCGGGCTGCCGAGCGCGCCGCCCGCTGGGCGGGTGCGAGCACCAAGCGGCGCACGGCCGGCAGGGTCGACCCGGACCTTGCCGCCCGCGCCCAGCGAGCTCTCGAGCAGCTCACGGGCGCCGGAGTCAGCGTCGGGGAACGCCGGATCGAGATCGTCTTCCGTGACGAGGTCGAGCTGGCCGAGATCGTCGAGGCGCTGGAGGCGTCAGATGGTTGATCGACAATTACCCCACCCTCGGTGCCCGTCCCCGCGGGCATGCCAATTACCGACCAACCAGCTAGAGGCATCTGCCGCGTAACTCGGTGGCTGACGCTCGCGTTTCAATGAGCGTGGACGAGCTCGAGTCACTGGAGGCTCTTCGGGCGGACGAGGGCATGCGTGAGGTGATCCTCCGCATGGGCCGACTCGCGCGCAGTGGGGAGCTGTACGCCTTCAAGTACCGCGTCGCCACAGACCCTGAGCTCGGCGCCGACACCAAGGCCTGGGTCGGCCAGCTCGCCGATGACGAGCCCTGTCTGATGGCAGTCGAGACGTATCTCGCCTGCTGAGGAACCCAAAACGCGTTCTGAGCACGCCGCTACAATCCTCGCCCGCGGGCGATTAGCTCAGTTGGTTAGAGCGCCGCTCTGATAAGGCGGAGGTCCCTGGTTCGAATCCAGGATCGCCCATAGCCGACGCGAATCCGGGCCCGCGCTTTCGCGCGTGCCCCATGGCGATTCGCGTCGGAAGGAGGTCCGGGCCACGACGAACGATCGGCCGCTTGCCCTGGAGACCGGAGACCGCTTGGGGAGGGCGTCAGTATCATCAGGCGAGGGCGACTTGATGCAGGAGATGGTCATCTACGGGGTGAGCTTCGACATGGTCGGCAAGCAGCCGATCGTCCTTCTGAAGACCCAGGAGGGGAACAAGTTCCTCCCGATTTGGATCGGACACCCCGAAGCTGCGGCGATCTTGATGAAGCTCCAAGGCGCCAACACGCCGCGGCCGATGACGCACGACCTTCTCACCGAGGTGCTGGAGCAGTTGGATGCCCGCATCATCCGGATTGCCGTCACGGAACTCCGGGAGAACACCTTCTACGCCCTCATCACGGTGGCGGTCA
This sequence comes from Gaiellaceae bacterium, assembly GCA_050998925.1. Lineage (GTDB taxonomy): Bacteria > Actinomycetota > Thermoleophilia > Gaiellales > Gaiellaceae > DASQGA01. The sequence goes on along the minus strand of JBPCPR010000214.1, from coordinate 3,012 downwards.
ACGGCTCGGAGATCGAGATCGACTCGCGCCCGAGCGACGCGATCGCGCTTGCCGTCCGCTCCGGTGCCCCGATCTTTGCGGCCGAGGCGGTGATCGAGGAGAGCGCGATCGAGTTCGAGCACGAGGACGTGAACGAGGATGAGGTCGTCGAGGAGTTCAAGAAGTTCCTGGACGAGGTGAAGCCTGAGGACTTCTCGACTGAGAGCGAGAGCTAGACTTCTCTAGCTTGCGGCTTCGGCGGGCTCGTCCTGGCTCCGGGCCACCTCGCGCTTCGTCAGGTCGAGGAGCTCGGTGTAGGCCTCCTTCAGCCCGTCCGACGAGAGCGGGCCGGCGTTGGCCCTCGTTAGGTAGCTGACCATCCACTCTTCCCGGGAGGGATCGAGGAAGTCGTAGCCGCGCGAGGCTTTGTACTCCTTCAGGCGAGCGACGAGCTTCAGGCGCTTGTTGATCGCGTCGACGATGGCGCGGTCGTTGTCCGAGATCTGCTCTCGGATCTGACGCACCACCGGATCCTTACTCGCCTCGTCCATGGTGGCGAAGGATAGTCACCGCAACCAGCTAGGGGAAGACGCGAATGGTCGCGCCGTGGCTCCAGCGGTTGAAGAGCGAGTACGCGGTCCAGATGGGGATTCGGACGCAGCCGTGGCTCGCGGGCCAGGTCGGGACGGAGCGGTAGCCGTGGATCGCGAAGCCGCGGAGGAAGAAGAGGGAGTAGTACATCCCGACCGCGTTGTAGCCGCGAACCTTGCTGTAGACGCGCCACGTTCCGACCGGCGTGTTGCCCGTTGCCCCCGTCGAGACGTGCAGGACGTTCACGACCCGGCCACCCCGGACCTCGAAGAGAATCTGCCGGGCCTTGTCCACCTCGATGTGGTCGCCGTGCTTGACCCGGGCGGCGGGGGCTCCGACCCGGCTGAGCAGCCGCCAGAGCGCCGGCGTCACGCGGCCGGTTCGCGCCAGGCGGTAGACCTTCTGGAGTGCCCACACCGCCTCGACGGTGTCGTAGCCGTAGACGGAGTCGACGCGCCGGATCGCGTAATGGCGCTCGCGCAACATGCGCTCGAGGAGGCGAACGCTTCCGCCGGTCGATCCGCGGCTGAGATAGGGCAGCACGATCCGCCGCCGCTTCGTGGCGCTCGTCTCTGCATAGCCGTCTGCCGGAGCCAGAAGCAGCTTCACGGTCAGGACGCCGGGCTTGGCGGTCGGGAGGACGATCCGGAAACGTCCCGCGGGGCCGAGGCGGACCGATCGCGTTACGGCGCCGATCTTTCGGCGGAGGGTGCCGGCCCGAGCCGGCTGGAGGCGTCCGACGAGGACGAGGCTGCCGCCGATCGAAGGCGTGCCTTCGAGGCGAGCGGCCAGCGACGGGAGGATCGCCAGCGCGACCGGGGCCGACTCGGCGAGCGTGCCTGCCGCGTCCACCCTGGCCCGGGTGACGTAGGTGCCAGGCTTCCGGATCGTCCCGACGATGTCGTAGGTGCCATCCGCCGCCGCCGTGCCGCTCGCGACGACGTAGGCACGGTCTCCCTCGACCAGGTAGGCGCGCACCGGAGCTCCGGAAACGGCGGGGCTGATCGCGCCGGTGAAGCGGACGGTCTTGTCGAACGGGACCGTCGTCCGGCTGACCGCGATGCTGACGGTTTCCCCGGCCGCGGCGGCGACTGCCGGAGGGACGAAGGCGAGGAGCAAGACCCCGAACGCGAGCGCGCGCCGCACTGCGCGGAGTCTGACGCATCGAGCGGCCGGAGGCTAGGAGATTCCTAGAACGTCGCGATCGCGATCGCGATTCCGATGCCGTTGAAGATGGCGTGCGAGACGAAACAGGGCCAGACGCTGTCCGACCGGTAGCGAACCCATGCGAGCCCGACCCCGAAAGCAATGAGTGGGGGAAGAGCCCCGAGAATGCCGTGGGCCAGCCCGAACAGGACCGCCGTCCCCCCGACCGCCACCACGGGGCCGAGAAACCGGAGAACCCGGACGCCGAGGCCGCGGAAGAAGAGCTCCTCGGCGAACGGCGCGAGCACGACGACGACGAGGGCGTTCGCCACGAATGCACCAGCCCGGTCGGGCTGCCAGTCGCCGGGCGCGAGGCCCTGCTCCTCGCCCCCGTGCAGGAACGGCTCCGCGATCGCGGCCACGACGAGGGAGGCGACCGCGACGCCCAGGGCGATCCAGACCCAGCGGCTCTCGAATCGCTTCAGCCCGAGGGCCTCCCCCACGTTCATCGGATACGCCCTGACGATCGCGAACGTGAGCCCGACCAGGACCGCGTACACGATGGTGCCGCCGACGGCGAGCTCCCAGCTGAAGAGCGGATCCGAGTCGCGAACGGCGTCGTCGTTGCTCGTGGCCGAGAACGCCAGCGCGACTTGCAGGGCGACGAGGACGAGCCACGCCGCCAGAGCGCCGAGTTGCCGACTAGAGCCGGTCGAGTGCGTGCTCGAAGTCGGCGACGATGTCGTCTCCATCTTCACAGCCTACGGACACGCGCAGAAGCCCCTCGGAGACCCCAGCCTCGGCGAGCTGGGCCGCACCGAACTGCCGATGGCTCGTGGAAGCGGGGTGCGAGACCATCGTGTCGACCCCGCCGAGGCTCGTGGCCCGGGCGCAGAGCTCGAGTGCGTCCATGACACGCTCGCCGGCCTCGCGTCCGCCGACGTCGAAGGCCAGCATGCCGCCCGAATCGTCGAGCTGTCTGACGGCCAGGTCGTAGTGCTCGTAGCTCGGGATGCCGACGTAATGGACTCGTTCGACTTTGCCGTGGCTCTCGAGGAAGCGTGCGAGAACGAGGGCGTTGCTCGACGCGCGCTCCACCCGGAGTGCGAGCGTCTTCAGCCCTCGTCGGAGGAGAAAGGCAGGGAACGGGTCGAGCACCGAGCCGACGTCGACCAGGTGGCCCCGGGCCCGCGCTACCGCATCGGCGCCTCTCGCGAGCACGCCCGCGTTGACGTCGTGGTGGCCGTTCAGGTACTTGGTCGCCGACTCGCAGACGATGTCGGCGCCGAGCTCGAG
>JBPCPR010000126.1:0-2514 GCA_050998925.1 Gaiellaceae bacterium | reverse complement strand
GCTCACCGTGCTGCGCGGCCATGTCCTCGAGGATCGGGCCGATGACGCGACACGGGCCGCACCACGGGGCACAGAAGTCGACCACCAAGGGGCGGTCGGACTGGGTCACCTCCTGCTCGAAGGTGGCGTCGGTGACTTCCGTCAGAGCTGCCATGAAAATCACTATACCCAGCGTCAAAGACGGCCAAGCACCGCCGCGAGGAGGAGAGCCGGGATGCGCCAGACGGCCTCTGCGACGATCGACTTCGTCATCTTCGAGCCGCCCACTTCGCGGTCCGAGAAGGCGATCGGAACCTCCTCGATGCGAAACCCGGCGCGGCGCGCACGGTACGTGGTCTCGACCTGGAAGGTGTAGCCGAGGGACGAGACCGAATCCAGGTCGATCGTCTCGAGGACGATCCGGTGGAAGCACTTGAACCCACCCGTCAGGTCGTGCACGTCGATCCCGAGGACGAGCCGCGCGTACACCGACCCGGCACGGCTCACCAGCCGCCGGCCAAGTCCCCAGTTCTCCACCCGCCCGCCGGGAACGTAGCGCGATCCGATCACGAGGTCGGCCCGGCTCGCCGCCAGGACGAGGCGCGGCAGGTGGTCCGGGGAGTGCGAGAAGTCGCAGTCCATCTCCATGACGAGCTCGGCCTCCTCCGCCAGAGCCCGACGAAAGCCGGCGATGTAGGCCGGGCCGAGCCCTTGCTTCGCCTGACGGTGCAGCACTTCGACGTAAGGAAGCTCGGCCGCCAGCCGGTTGGCCAGCTCGCCGGTGCCGTCGGGAGAGGCGTCTTCGATCACGAGCACGCGTCCGTCGAGGGCCTCGCGCTCGAAGACCTCACCGAGGGCGCGCACCATCGGCTCGAGGTTCTGGATCTCGTTGTAGGTAGGCAGGCAGACGACGAGCCGCACCTGCATATCATCGCCGCGTGGCCCGGGCCTTGCCCCCGAACTCCGAGCTCGCGGACCGCCTCGAGTTTCTCGCTGACCTCCTCGAGCTCGACGGAGCCGACTCCTTTCGCCTCGCCGCCTATCGCCGGGCCGCGACCAGGATCAGAGAGTCCGCGGCACCTGTGGCGCGCCTGGCTCAGGAAGGGAAGGCGACCCAGATTCCCGGTGTCGGCGGCACGATCGCGGCGAAGATCGTGGAGCTCTCCGAGACCGGAGACCTCCAGGCGCTCGCCAAGCTCCGCGATCGGCTGCCCGGCGGTCTCGTCGAGGTCATGCACGTGCCGGGTCTCGGGCCCAAGACCGCCAGGAAGCTCTGGACCGACCTCGGCGTCGAGTCTGCCTCGGATCTGAAGGCCGCGGCGGAACAGGGACGCCTTCGCGAGCTCCCCGGTCTCGGCCCTAAGACAGAAGACAGGGTGCTGAAGGCACTGGCGGCCCCGAAGGCAAAGGTGGAGCGAAAGACACTACTCGGGCGGGCGCTCCCCGCAGTCGCCCAGGCCCTGGAGGCGCTGCGAGCCCATCCCGCCGCCGAGCGGGTCTCCGAGGCCGGGAGCGTGAGGCGCCGCTGCGAGACCGTCCGCGATCTCGATCTGATCGCGACCGCATCGGACCCGGCGGCGCTGACCGCGTTCTTCGTCGAGCTCCCCTGGGTGCTCGAGGTGGTCGCCCATGGGCCGACGAAAGCGACTGTGGTCTCGCACGATGGCTTCCGGTTCGACCTGCGCGTCGTTCCACCCGAGAGCTACGGCAACCTGCTCCAGCACTTCACCGGCTCGAAGGCCCACAACGTCGCGCTCCGGGAGGAGGCCGTCCGCCGGGGGCTCTCGGTCTCCGAGTACGGCGTCACGGAGGTCGAGACTGAGGAGGTCTTCCACGCAGCCGGAGAGGGCGAGCTCTACGAGCGGCTGGGCTACGCGTGGATCCCGCCTGAGCTCCGCGAGAACTGCGGCGAGCTCGAGGCCGCCCGCGCAGGGAGGCTGCCCGACCTCGTCGAGCTCGCCGATCTCCAGGGCGACCTGCACATGCATACCGACTGGTCCGACGGCCGGGACACGCTCGAGGACATGGCCGCCGCCGCAGCCGCGCTCGGGCGGCGGTACATTGCCATCTGCGACCACGCCAAGCGGCTCCGCGAGGGCAGGCTCGAGCGGCAGGCGGAGGAGATCGTGGTCTTGTCGAAGCGGATGGTCGGCCTGACCATCCTCTCTGGGGTGGAGGTCGACATCCGAAAGAACGGGACGGTCGACCTGGACGACGAGACGCTCGCGGCCCGGGACTGGGTGATGGCGTCGATCCACGGCGGGTTCGACGCGAGCCGGGACGAGCTGACGAAGCGCGTGCTCGCGGCCATGGAGCATCCGCACGTGGATTGCATCGGCCATCCGACGGGGCGGAAGCTGAACAGGCGCGAGGCGTACGACCTCGACCTGGAGGCAGTGTTCGCCGGTGCCGTCGAGACGGGCACGTTCCTCGAGCTCAACTCCCAGGCGGACCGGCTCGACCTCAAGGACGTGAGCGCGAAGGCGGCGGTGGAGGCGGGCGTGAAGCTCGTGATCTCGACGGACGCCCACGAAG
>JBPCPR010000149.1:0-4251 GCA_050998925.1 Gaiellaceae bacterium | reverse complement strand
ATGTGAGAGAGCTCGTGGGCGAGAACGCCCTCGAACTCGCGCGGCTCGAGCCGGTCCCAGAGCCCACGCGTCACGGCAACGACCGAGTGCTTGGGGCTTCGTCCGGTGGCAAACGCGTTGGGCACGTCGGTCGGAATGACCGCCACCCGGGGCTTCGGCAGGTCCGACATGGCGCAGAGACGCTCGACCATGTCGTGGAGGTCCGGCGCCTGCTCGCGCGTCACGACCTTCGCGCCCGACGCGGCCAGGGCGATCTTGTCCGACGTGAAGTACTGGAGGAAAGCGAGACCCCCGATGATCGCGATGATCGCGAAGTACCCGAAGTTGAAGACGTTCAGGAGGACGACGAAGAAGACGACATAGAGGGCGCCAAGCGTGAACATCGTCAGGAACATGCGGGCCGAGAGACCCACGTCGCGGCCGAAAGCCTTGCGTTTCATGCTGGTTTCAGTGACTCCTAGGAAGGCTGCTGGGGATGCCCGAATTGTACCCTCCGGACGGTGACCCGAGCCGCACTCCTGGCCGTGACGGCGCTCCTCGCGGTCTGCGGAGCGGCGGGCGCCCAGACCTTTCGGGTCGTCGTCGTCCCCGGTCTCGAGCTCTCCGACCTAAACGCACTCGAGAGCCGCGGGGCGGTTGGTCTCCTGGTACCGGCCAACGGTCCCGTCACCGGTGGAAGACAGGCTCGGGCTGCGCTCGAGCGGGGAGCGGTCGAGAACTCGTACCTCGGCGGGATCCCGGCGGGAGCCGCTCGGATCGACGTCGAAGAGGCGGCGCAAGTACCGGGCTCGGGACCCGTCATCGTCCTGGGGCTCCCCCGGGGAGAGCAGCAGGCAAACGACCAGCGTTACCCGATCGCCATTCTCGGCTCGGGCTTTCGCGGGCTCCTACGTTCGGACTCGACCCGGATCCCGGGCCTCGTCTCGATCGCCGACGTCGCTCCGACGGCGCTCGGAGAAGCAAGGGCGATCACCTCGGAAGCGCGCGGGGACGCGGCGGCGGCGGCGCTCTCGCTCGAGGCCCGTATCGCGGGCCATCGCGACGCTCGCCTTCCTGCGAGCCTCCTTGCGGCCGGCGTGGCTCTGGCGCTCGCGCTCTCCCTCCGCCGCGGCGGCGTCTATGCCTTCGCGGCCGGGCTCCTGGTCAACCTCGCGCTCGGGATCACGGGCGTGACCGACCCGTGGGTCGCGACCGTCGCCCTCGGGCTCGGCACCGCTCTCGGAGCGCTCGGCCTCGCCGCCGTCGCCCGCTCCACGACCGCGTTGGGAGCGGTCCTCGTCGCCGTGCTCGCCGCCTATCTCGCCTCCATGGCGGCCGATCCGACGACGGTTGCGCTCTCGCCGTTCGGCCCCGGCCAGGCTGGACGGTTCTACGGCGTCACCAACCTGCTCGAGACGATGCTGCTCGTGCCCGCACTGGCGGGGGCGGCCTACCTCTGGCCCCGGTTCGGTCCGATCGGGTTTGCGCTCGTAGCCGCTCTCGCCTTCGTCACGGTCGCGGGCAACCGTTTCGGCGCGGACGGCGGCGGAGCGGTCGTCCTCGGAGTCGCGTACGCGGTTCTCGCGGTCGGGCTCGCAGGAGGCGGGCGGCGGCGGCTCCTGGTGGCTCTCGCCGCGGCGGCCGCGGCGGTCCTGCTCCTCGCGGGGCTCGATGCCGCCACCGGCGGCTCGAGCCACGTGTCCCGGGCGCTCGAGGGCGGGCCGGGTGAGATCGTCGACGACCTGGGACGACGGCTCGAGATCTCCTGGGGCCAGGCGACGTCGAGCTGGTACGTCGCGCTGGTCGTGGCGGCCGCCCTCGTCGCGCTCGTCCTGCTCGTCGTCCGCCTGGTGGGCAGCAAAGCCTCCCGGGAGTCCGGCGCGCTGCCGCTTGCCCTCGTCGCAGGGCTTTTCACGTCCCTCCTCGTGAACGACGCGCCGCACGACGTCGCCGTCGCCGGCTTGGTGGCGTATCTCTCCGTCTCAATGGGTACACTCGCGCCCGATGCGGCGCTTCGTCCCTCTGGTCCTGCTCCTCTCCTCGGTCGCGTTCGTCCTCGCCGCGGCGGGCTGCGGTGGCGCGGATGAGACCACACCGACACCTGAGACGGTCGTCGGAAGCGTGGCGCAACCGACCGTGCCGGAGGGCGACGCCGAAGCCGGCGAGTCGGTCTTCACGGACGCGGGCTGCGGCGCTTGCCACACGTTCGCTGCCGCCGGATCGTCGGCCGAGGTGGGCCCTGATCTTGACGAGTCGCTCCAGGGGAAGGACGAGCAGTACATCTACGACTCGATCGTGAACCCGGACGCCCAGATCACCGAAGGCTTCCAGCCCGGGGTCATGCCGAAGAACTACGGCGAGCAGCTCGAGGACGAACAGCTCGGCGACCTGGTCGCCTTCCTCCAGCCGCAGAGCTGAGCCTCCCGCCCGGCTTTCCTTCGGAGGTCGAGGCGTTCGCCTGCGACCTCGACCGGACGCTTCTGCCTGAGACGCTCGTGCTCGGCGAGCGAACCCGCGCCGCGATCCGGGCGGCCCGTGCCGCGGGCATCCACGTCCTGATCGTGACGGGCCGGGTGTTCCAGTCAGTCCGGCCCTACGCCCTCGAGCTCGGGCTCGACGATCCCGTCGTCTGCTACCAGGGAGCCGTCGTCGCCGAGCCGGCGAGCGGTCGTTTCCTCCGCCACATCCCCATCCCACTCGAGCTCGCGCGGGAGACGATCGCAGCGGTCGAGGCCGAGGGTTTCCGCCTGAACTGCTACGTCGACGACGAGCTCTACGTCGCAGAGGCCACCCCTGAGTCGGAGCGCTACGCCCGCTTTCAGAACCTCGTCGTCCACCCCGTTGGCGATCTGCTCGCGTGGCTCGAGGCCCCGCCCACGAAGCTCGTGACGGTCGACGACCCCGAGAAGCTCGACCGCCTCGAGGTCGACCTGAAGCGGAGTTTCGCCGGGCGTCTCTACATCTCCAAGTCGCTTCCCTACTTCCTCGAGTTCGCGAGCCCGGAGGTGACCAAGGGGTCGGGGCTCGGGTTCCTCGCCGAGCACCTTGGCTTTCCGGCCGAGAGGACCGTCGCGTTCGGCGACGGCGAGAACGACCTGGAGCTGCTCGATTGGGCGGCCTACGGGATCGCTGTCGAGGACGCGCACGAGCACCTGCTCGCGATCGCGGACGCGACCTGCCCGCCGGCCGGCCAGGAGGGCGTTGCCCAGATGATCGAGGCGTACCTCGAGCGCCTCACCAAATGAAGCGCTGTGCCGCCGGCCCGCCATTGTGTGAGCAGCTCTTAGACTCCTCTTCGTGATCGACGTCAGAGCGGCGAGGAGCGATCCGGACACGTGGCGCGCCGCGCTCTCCCGCAAGGGCGCGAGGGAGGACTTCGACGCGTTGATGGAGGCGGACCGACGCTGGCTCGAGCTCGTTCCCAGGGTGGACGAGCTGCGTTCGCGCACCAAGCTCAAGGGCAAGCCGACTCCGGAGCAGGTGGAGGAGCTGAAGGACGTGAAGGCCGAGCTTCAGCGCCTGCAGGGGGAGCTGGCGAACGCCGAGGGGGACCGCCGCGAGCTTCTGGCGCGGGTGCCGAACCCGCCGGACGGGAGCGCCCCGGAGGGCCAGACCGAAGACGACGCGGAGGAGGTTCGCCGCGTCGGCGAGCCACCGAAGTTCGACTTCGAGCCGCGCGACCACATGGACCTCGTCGGCGGCGAGCGCGGGATCGACACGGAGCGCGGCGCCCGGCTCTCCGGCTCCCGCTTCGCCTATCGGACCGGCGCCGTCGCTCTCCTCGAGCTGGCGCTCTACCGCTTCGCGCTCGACCGGCTGACGGCGGCGGGCTTCGTGCCGGTGCTGCCGCCAGTGCTCGTGCGCGAGGAGGCCATGTACGGCACGGGCTTCCTGCCAACCGAGGAGGTGAACATCTACCGCGTCGAGCGGGACGACCTCTACCTGACGGGCACCTCGGAAGTGGCGCTTGCGGCGCTCCACATGGGAGAGATCCTGGAGGCCGAGTCGCTACCGCGCCGCTATGCGGGTTACTCGACCTGCTTCCGGCCCGAGGCGGGAGCGGCCGGGAAGGACACGCGCGGGATGTTCCGGGTCCACCAGTTCGACAAGGTCGAGATGTTCGTGTTTTGCCCGCCGGAGTCGTCGGCATCCGAGCACGAGCGGATCCTCGAGCTCGAGGAGGGCCTCGTGCAAGCGCTCGGCCTTTGCCGCGAGCGACGAGGGCGCCAAGCGGCCCGGGTGGTCGTATCGGAACAAGTGGTGGGTGCTCGA
>JBPCPR010000067.1:0-2890 GCA_050998925.1 Gaiellaceae bacterium | reverse complement strand
GCCCTACCCCGAGGACTTCGAGACGGCCATGCAGCGATGTGTCCACGAGCTCGTGTTCTCCGAGACCGAGGCGATCGACATCTTCGGCCGGTACGTCTACGAGTTCCCGGAGCTGCCGTGGCAGTTTTCGCTCGAGGCGGCGCGCATCTGCTGGGACGAGGCGCGCCATGTGGAGCTTCTCCTCGACGTCCTCGACCGCTGGGGCGGTCACGTCGGGCAGTTCCCGGCCAAGGCACCCGGGTACGAGGAGTTCGCCAGGGAAGCGGGGACGCTCGAGCGGATCATCATGATCAACGTCATCGCCGAGGGCGAGGTCTCGACCGATACGCAGACACAGCATCGGGACGCGTTCCGCGAGCTCGGCGACGAGCTCTCCGCGCTGCTCAAGGACTACGAGATGGCCGACGAGGTCTTCCATGGCCAGTTCGGGGTCAAGTGGTCGCGCTGGCTCGCGGCGCAGACCGGCCAGGACTACGAGGCCGCGTACGCCAGCGCGAAGGCTTCGCTCGAGGACTTCAAGGCGCAGCACGACGAGGAGGGCGTCGCCTCTCCGATCCCGCTCGTTCGCCTCGGAGCCGAGGAGATGGGATCGGGTCGCGTCGTCAATGTGGGCGCCAAGCGGCTGCTCGGGTTCACGGACGAGGAGATCGAGCGGCTGGCGGCTGCATCGAGCGGAACGGTCGAGGACTGAGCGCCGCCGGCGCGTCGACGTGAGCCGCGCGCCAGCGGCGACAATACGGTCGCAGGGACCCGCGGCCCAAGAGGAGTGTGACCATGTCTGCCGGCGATCAATGCGCGCGCTTTCTGGCTCTCCACGCCCGGGAGGAGCTGTTCGTGATGCCGAACCCGTGGGATGTCGGCTCCGCCCGGCTGCTTGCCTCGTGCGGGTTCGAAGCGCTCGCGACGACGAGCAGCGGGTTCGCCTGGTCGATCGGCAAGCCCGACCAGGCCGTGTCCCGCGACGAGCTGGTCGTCCACGTGGCGAGCCTGGCGGCTGCGACCTCGCTGCCGCTGAACGTCGACAGCGAGCGTTGCTATCCGGACGATCCGGGTGGTGTGGCCGCGACGGTGGAGCTACTCGCCGAGGCCGGGGCGGCGGGGTTCTCCATCGAGGACTTCGATCCCGCCACGGGCAAGATCGACGACGTCGGGGAGGCGGCAGCGCGAGTGGGAACCGCCGCCGAGGCCGCCCATAGCCTGCCCGAGCCCATGGTGCTCACCGGGCGGGCCGAGAACCACATCCGCGGCGTCCACGACCTCAACGACACGATTGCCCGCCTGATCGCCTACAGGGATGCCGGCGCGGACGTCGTCTATGCGCCCGGGCTCGCTGACCTCGACCAGATCGCAGCCGTCGTCGAGGCCGTCGGCGTGCCGCTGAACGTACTCGCACTTCCGAGCGGACCGGCGGTGTCCGAGCTGGCCACTGTCGGAGTGCGGCGGGTCTCGACCGGAGGCGCGCTCGCGCGATCGGCCTACGGAGCGTTGCTGGCCGGTGCGCGCGAACTGCAGGCCGACGGTACTTCGACCTACGCTGCAGAGGGCCCGTCGGGCGACGCCCTGGAAGCAGCCATCTTGCGTCGGTAGGCTGTCGGCCATGTGCAGAAGCATTCATACGCTCTACAACTTCGAGCCTCTGGCCACCGAGGAAGAGGTGCACGCCGCCGCGCTCCAGTACGTCCGCAAGATCAGCGGCTTCACGAAGCCCTCGCAGGCGAACGAGGAGGCCTTCGACAGAGCCGTCGACGCCGTGACCGCCGCCTCGAGCCGACTCCTCGGCGAGCTCGTGACCTCGGCGACGCCGAAGGACCGCGAGGTCGAAGCGGCCAAGGCGCGCGCACGCCGGGCCGAGCGCCAGCCCGTCTACTCGGCGTAGCTCGAAGCGGCGTCGAAGGGCGAGGGGCCTCGTGGCCGCCCCCTCGATTCCTGGTTTCTCTGGAAGTCACACGTCGTCTGACCGCGTCGTGACGCCCACCCGAGCGTGCTTCTATGGCGGCATGCCGCGGCTCGCAACCACGATCGGAGTGCACGTCTGGACGCTCGAGGCGTGGCTCGACGCCTTGCGAGACGCGAGCGTCACGCAGGTGCTCGACGTTCGCCAGCGGCGTTCGGGGGAGCCGGTACGCCTGGGCGAACTCGGTACGCCTCCAGGCGGCGCTGGCAGGGGCGCGGATCGAGTACCGACATCACAGGGAGCTGGCGCCGACCACCGAGCTCCGCCAGCTCCAGCACCGGGAGGACGCGAGGCGCGGTGTCGGCAAGCGGTCTCGCGTGGAGCTTGCCGCCGACTACCGGCGGCGGTACCTCCGGGAGATCCTCGGCCAGGTTGCTCTTCGGCCGATCGTCGAGGCGATGCCGGTCGACGGCGCCGCGGCGCTCCTGTGTGTCGAGGCCGATCCCGAGGCCTGCCACCGCTCGCTCGTCGCAGAGCGCCTGGAAGCGGAGTTCGGGCTCCCCGTGGAGCACCTCACACCGCCGGGCTACGCCAGGATGCGCTCGTTGGACGGGTCGTAGAGGACGTCCGCGGCCACGGTCGCCGGGACGAGGTCGCCGAAGAGCTCGACCTCTGCCTCGTCGCCCTCGTGCACCTCTGCGGGCAGGTAGGCAAACGCGAGGTTCCGCTCCACGGTGAAGCCATATGCCGCGCTCCGGATGCGCCCGGCGACTTCGCCTCCCACGTGAACCGCCTCGCCTCCGTAGACGGGCAGGTACTCCTCCTCGCCGACGAGGAGGGTGCGGAGCCGGCGCGCCGGCGGGCCCTTCTCCGCGAGCGCGGCGCGGCCGTTGAACTCCCCTTTGTCGGCCGCTACGCAGAAGCCGAGGCCCGCCTCGAAGGGCGTGTCGCCGCCGGTCAGGTCGGTCCCGAGATAGCGGTAGCCCTTCTCCATCC
>JBPCPR010000295.1:0-3990 GCA_050998925.1 Gaiellaceae bacterium | reverse complement strand
GACTCTCCGGGCACGATCCGGCGCCTCGAGGCCCCGCTCGTGGGTCGCGCGAACGAGCTCCGGCTCCTCCACGATGCCTTCGCGCGCGTCGCTCGTGAGCAGAGCTGTCACCTCTTCACCCTGTTGGGTCCGGCCGGGGTTGGAAAGTCTCGCCTCGTCGAGGAGTTCCTCGGCGACCTGGTCGGACGGGCCACCGTTGTGCGGGGTCGGTGCCTCTCGTACGGGGACGGCATCACCTTCTGGCCGGTGGCAGAGGTCGTTCGAGAAGCGGCGTGCCTGACCGGCGAGGAGTCAGCCGAGGAGGCGCGGAGCCGGATCGCCGCGTTTCTCGCCGACGACGACGATGCTGTCCTCGTCGCTGCCCGCGTCTCGGAGCTCGTTGGACTTGCCGACGCCGGCGCGGGCGAGGAGAGCTTCTGGGCGGTCCGGAAGCTCCTGGAAGCGCTGGCGCGTGACCGGCCGCTCGTCGTCGTGCTGGATGACGTGAACTGGGGCGAGCCGACCTTTCTCGATCTGGTCGAGCACATCGCGGAGTGGTCGCGAGGCGCCCCGATCCTGCTCGTGTGCCTGGCCCGCCCCGAGCTCCTGGATGAACGGCCTGCTTGGGCCGGTGGGAAGCTCAACCCCACCTCCATGCTCCTCGAACCGCTGAATGACGAGGAGTTCGACCTCCTGGTCTCGGCTCAGCTCGGTCCAGGGAAGCTCGAAAACGACGTTCGAGCCAGGATCATGCGAGTCGCGGAAGGGAACCCGCTTTTCGTCGAGGAGACCGTGGCGCTGCTCCTCGGAGAGGGGCTCTTGACCCGTGACAACGGTGGCTGGGTCGCCGCCTCAGGCCTGGAGGAGGTACCGATCCCGCCCACGATTCAGGCGCTTCTCGCCGCCAGGATCGACAGGCTTCCGCCGGCGGAGCGAGCCATCCTCGAACGGGCGTCCGTGGAGGGTCAGGTGTTTCACGCGGGCGCGCTACGAGGCCGCCCAGAAGAACCCGCGGGCTCCGGACTGCTCGTGCGCGCGCTCGTCCGGAAGGAGCTCGTCCGTCCAGAGCGTTCGACGCTTCCGGGCGAGGAGGCGTTTCGCTTCCGGCACATTCTGATTCGCGATGCCGCCTACGAGTCGATCCCGAAGGAGACGCGCGCCATGCTCCACGAGCAGTTCGCGGACTGGCTGGTCGACGTGACGGGCGCGCGGAGCCTCGAGTACGAGGAGATCGTCGCCTACCATCTCGAGTCTTCCTACAGGTTGCGCGCCCAGCTGGGCCCGGTGGGAGAGCGAGGCCGAGCCCTTGCCGACGCGGCGGCCGAGCGCTTGGTCGCGTCTGCCAAGCGCGCGGTCTCCCGGGACGACATGCCGGCTGCAGGGACGCTCTACAAGCGGGCGGTCGACCTCGCCCCCGAGGGGCCGGCACGGGTCGAGCTGCTGATAGCGCTCGCCCGAACGCTCGTCGAGCTCGGTGACCTGGACGTGGCCGAGGCGAAGCTGAGCGAAGCGGTCCGGGAGGCTGAGGCTGCGGGCGACTCCAGACTCGTCTTGCGTGCCCGGGTGGAGCTGCAGTTCCTGCGCTTGAAGACGGATCCCACGGGAACGACCGAGGAGGCGTGCCGTGTCGCCGAGGCGTCGCTGCCCGTCTTCGAGGAGTTCGGAGACGACGCTGGACTTGCCACCGCCTGGGATCTCCTGGGGCAGGTTCACCTGATGGCATGCCGGTACGAGCTGCGGGCCGAGGCGCTCGCCAGGGCGCTCGAGCACGCCCGCCGTGCGGGCGACGAACGCGAGGATGCGATTCTCATCGGACTGGGCACCGCGCCGTACTGGGGGCCGACGCCCGTCGACGAGTGCACCGAGCGTTGCGAGGAGCTGCTGGCCGAGATCGGCGGCCGGAAGCCGAACGTCGAGGCGGCGCTCCTCGGAACGCTCGCCGGCCTCGGCGCGATGCGCGGCAGCTTCGACGAGGCACGCGGCCTCTACGCGCGCCAGCAGGCCATGCACGAGGATCTCGGGCGGCCCTATTCGCTCGCGGCCGCGACGATCATGGCCGGTCGGATCGAGATGCTCGCGGGGGAGCCTGCCGCGGCCGAGGCTGAGCTTCGCCGCGGTTACGCGATTCTCGAGAGCATGGGCGAGCTTGGAGTTCTCTCGACGCTGGCCGCCTACCTGGCGGATGCGGTCTACGCGCAGGGTCGCTTCGACGAGGCAGAGCAGCTCACCCACGTGAGCGAGGAGGCAGCCACCTCCGACGATATCGCCTCTCATGTGTGGTGGCGCGTAACGCGAGCGCGGGTTCTCGCTCGGCGGGAGCGCCAGGAGGAGGCTGAGCGGCTCGGCTCGGAGGCCCTGGCGCTTGCCGAGGGGACCGACGATCTCTTCATGCGCGGACGCGCTCTCACGGATCTTGCGGAGGTACGGCGCTTGGGAGGTGCAGCCGACGGCAGCATGCCGCTCCTCGAGGAAGCTCTCAGGCTCTTCGAGGGAAAAGGCGACACCGTTTCCACGGGCCGGACGCGCGCAGCCCTCTCGTCAGCAAGCGCGGGCTAGGCCTTCAGCGAGATCGAAACGATCTGGCCTCCGTGAGCCTTCGCCTTGGCGATCGCCTTCTTCAACTCCTTCTCGGCTGAGTCCGAAAGCGTTACGACCTGGCTTTCGTGAACGGTCTGGTCCGTTGTGACGATGACGAGCTTCCGCCTTTGTTGCGGCACCCGTGCCTCCAGTCTCGAGGATCGCGCTGAGGCTATACCTGCGACGAGGGTGCGGCAAGGTCTCGGGACTCGGCAGAGCGGCGCGGAGCTTACGGGAGGCTTACGAAGCACGCAGAAGGATTTACGAAAACCGCATGAGGGGGTTCCAATCGGGTGGTGTGATTCGTCTCGAATGGTTGATCTCGAAAGGAGCCCATCCGTGCGACGAGTCGTATCCCTACTGATCGTCCTGGCAGCCTCGGCTTTCCTCGTTCCGTCAGCATCCGCCCAGGTGATCTTCGGCACGTCGGGCGATGACACCCTGACGGGTACCGATAGGCGT
This sequence comes from Gaiellaceae bacterium, assembly GCA_050998925.1. Classification (GTDB taxonomy): domain Bacteria; phylum Actinomycetota; class Thermoleophilia; order Gaiellales; family Gaiellaceae; genus DASQGA01. The sequence continues at coordinate 972 of JBPCPR010000295.1, read as the reverse complement.
GACCACATCTACGGCAAGGCCGGCAACGACACGATTCTCGGCGGGGCCGGCAACGACTTCCTCCATGGGAATCGCGGTGATGACACCATTTCCGGCGAAGCCGGCCGCGACTACCTCTTCGGCGGGCCCGGCAACGACACGCTGTCGGGCGGGGATGGCGACGGCTGGATCTGGACCGGTCGCGGGACCGACGTCGTGGACGCCGGCGCCGGCAACGACCGCGTCTTCGCCGCGGCCGACGATGGCGCCGCCGACATAATCGACTGCGGGCCCGGCCGAGACCGAGCTGTCATCCGAGCCGGCGACACGGCCATCAACTGCGAGATCGTCCGGGTCCTGGCGACGTCGAGTCCGCCCTCGGGCCCCGGCAGCACTCAGAAAGGCACGAAGGGCGACGACGTCCTGACCGGAACGGAAGGCCGCGACTTCCTGATCGGGCTGGCCGGCAACGACACGCTGAACGGCCTCGACGGGCCCGACTTCCTCTTCGGCGGGTCGGGCGCCGACACGCTGAACGGCGACGACGGGAATGACCGGCTCTGGGGTGGCGCCGGGAACGACATCCTGGACGGCGGGCCCGGCAACGACTGGATCCACGCCGGCCGCGGTGCGGACTTCGTGAGCGCAGGGCCAGGCAACGACCGCGTGTTCGCGGCCGCGAACGACAGGCAGACCGACACGATCGACTGTGGTGACGGCCACGACCGCGCCGTCATCCGCCCGGGCGACGCCGCCGTCAACTGCGAGAAGGTTCGCGTCGTCGGCTAGGAGGATCTCGGACGGGGCTGGCTGCGGCCCGGGCTGGTCCCGGCCGCAGCACGTTCACGGAGCCGCTACGGCCGGCGCGCCGTCGACCGCGCGCCGGAGCGACTCGACATAAGCCCGGAGAGCTTCCGGCCCACCTTCATCTGCTACCTGCACCGCTCTGCTCCCGACCACGATCCCGTCGGCGAGCCCGGCCGCGCGCGCGGC
>JBPCPR010000235.1:0-3188 GCA_050998925.1 Gaiellaceae bacterium | reverse complement strand
CTCGAGGACCGTCACGGGCCGGGTCGGGCGCACGAACTTCGGGTAGTTGGTTCGCTCGTCGAAACCACCCAGCTCCGCGACCGGGACGACGAGGAGCTCCTCCCGGTCCCTGCTCGCCTCCACCAGGGTCTCGCCGGTCGGGGCGATCGACCGGCTGGCACCTACGAACACGAGGCCGTCGCCCCTTCCCACCAGATTGGAGTACAGGTGCGGCAGGCGGTTCTCGTGTGCGCGTGCGACCGAGCTGACCGCGTGGTCGATGAAGAAGGGATCCATGTTCGCCGAGGCGGTCACGAGAAGATTCGCCCCGGCCAGCGCGACCAGACGCGCGGGCTCGGGAAACTCGATGTCGAAGCAAATGAGCGGCGCGACTCGGCGGCCGGCCAGCTCGACGATCAGCTGCTCCTCGCCCTCCACGAAACCGGCCTCAGCCTCCGAGACGAAAAGATGCGTCTTGCGGTAGACGCCCGCGACAGAGCCATCGGTGTCGATGCAGACGGCCGAGTTGCCGACGCCCTTCTCCATCCGCTCCGCGAAGCCCAGCACGACCGCGGTCTCGGCCTCGGCTGCGGCCGCGGCGATCGCACGTAACTCCGGCGCGTCGACGTCCACGGCGAGCTCATCGAGGTCGCGATAGGTGTACCCGCTCAGGTAGAGCTCGGGGAAGACCGCGATGTCCGCCTCTGGATGTGACCGGATCGCGTCGACCGCTCTCGACGTATTCCCTTTCACGTCTCCGATCCTGCATGCAAGCTGCGCGAGTAGCGCCTTCATCGAGCCCCTCTCCGTCGAGTTCCAACGAGCACGTTCTCACCGCGGTCGCTCCACCCAGGGTGATAGTGCGGATGAGAGGACTTGAACCTCCACGCCCTTTCGGGCGCACGGACCTGAACCGTGCGCGTCTACCAATTCCGCCACATCCGCTTGGCGCAGGGATTTTAGCTGGCGCCGGCGCCGGGCTCAGGCCCGCGGGCGGCCGTCGTGCTCCTCGATCACCGGCAGGCTCTCGAGGTCGCGCTGGACGCTCGCGGCGAAGTCGTCGTCCCCCTCTCCCTGGACGACCGTGAGCTTCTCCTTCCTGCGCTTCCGGGAGCGCACCTGCCGCGCGTCCGCTCCGACCGCCGCCGTGAGGCGGGGCCACTCGGCGCCGACCACAAGCAGTACGGTGGCGCCCAGAAGCACGATCGCAAGGATCCCCACGCCCGAATTGTAGTCCCGAGCCATGTCTAGATGGCTGATCGACGATCACCACACCCACGGATGGCGGCACAGACACGGCGCCAGGCCTCACCTTCGTCCTTGTCAAGGCTTCTAGCCTTGTCTGCGAACACTGGCGCACCCTGGCTTGGTCTGGACCGTTTCCGCGGGCGTGCCAACCACCGAGCAGCCATCTACTCGCTTCGCTCGTTCGAGACTCAATCCCTGGACACACGTGCCGATATCTGCCCCATGTCCCCGAACATGCTCCTGCCGCTTCTGTTCGTGATGGCGTGGGCCACCGTCGCACGGGCGGTCCTGGTCTTCGCGCAGAAGCTGCCGCCCACCTGCCCACAGTGCTGGCGCCGGTACGAGCGCCGCCATCTCGGCGAGCGGGTCTGCGCCTGTCACCGCTCGGACTAGGAAGGGTTGGCGAGTTGTCGCCGGCGCCGGTACCAACGCGCCGCTTCGACCGCGCCCGCGATCCCGAACGCGATCGCGAGTGCCAGCAGGAGGCCCTTCCACGGCTCCTCCTCGAAGGCCTTGCCGCCGAAGTAGCCGACCAGAGCCGCATAGCTGCCCCAGATGAGGCCCGCGGCGATGTCGAAGGGAATGAACTTCCGCCAGGGCATCTCGAGCATGCCCGCAGAGAGGGTCACGGCCGTGCGCCCGCCCGGGATGAAGCGCGCGATCACGATCAGGTACCCACCGCGTTCCTCCAGCGTTCGCTCCGCCCATTCCAGCCGCTTCCGCCTCTTCCCTGAGAAGAACTTCCGCTGCACCCAGTGGCCTGCGAAGCGGCCGATCGTGAAGGACGTCACGTCTCCGACGACGGCTCCGAGGGCGGCGGCCAGGATGATCAGCGGGAGGACGAGATCGCCGCTCGCGGCGATCACTCCCGCGGTGATGACCGATGTCTCGCTGGGCACGAGCGGGAAGACCACGTCGAGCGCGGCGATCACGAAGATGAAGACGTAGGTCCAGTTCGAGCCGGAGATGTGGTCGGTGAGGGACTCGAACACGGCTGTTCGAGATTAGGGGAAGAGGTCGCGCTCCGGCGGCATGATGAGGTCCTGGGCCGAGCCCGCTCCCGCCGGGGGATCGAAGCCGCGGACGAGCGCGGCCGGTACGCCTCTCGCCTTGCCCATGACGAGCTCGGCGGCCCCCGCCAACTCGTCCGCCACCGCGACGAGGGTCGACTGCAGGCGATAACCCCGCCGGTCTGACGTGCCGCGCAGGTCGAGCAGGGGCTCGAGGCCGGCGACCCCGATCGCCACGTCCGTCGTTCCCTGGCGCCACGCACGTCCGAACGAGTCGCTCACGATCACGGCCGGGGCGATGCCGAAACGGGCGCCGAGCCCGTCTCGCAGGCTGTGGGCGGAGACGTCGGGATCGACCGGCAGGAGCACCACGGTCCCCTCTTCGGGTGCGTTCGAGCGGTCGACTCCTGCGCTCGCGCAGACGAATCCGTGCGCGGTCTCGGCGATCACGAGCTCGTCGCGCCGGCGGCGGACGCTTCGCGCCTCGCGGAAGACGACGCTCAAGTAGTCGTCCGTCCGCTCGATCCGACCCTCTGCCTTCGAGACGACCTTCTGCGCCACCACGAGGACGTCACCGCCCTCGAGCCCTCCGAGTGCCACGAGGGCGTCGCCGAGGGTGCGGATCAGATCGTCGCCGGGCCGCACTTCGGGAACGCCCGAGAGGGGCAGGATCTCGAGCCGGCCCGGGGCCGTGGTCACCCCTCGAGCCCGGTGATCCGCACCCCGGCGTTCGCCTTGTGAGCGCGGTTCACGTTCAGGAGCACCGCCGTCAGGGTCTCGAGCCATCGGGCGACCTCGAGGCGCCCGGCGTCGACCGCCCGCCCCTCGACGAGCCGGTCCGCGAGGCCGGCCACGATCGCCTTCGCCTCCGGATCGTCCCCGGCGAGCAACACGTCCTCGTCGAGCGGCTCCTCTGACCGGGAGAGGAGCTTCGCGCTGACCGTATGGAAG
>JBPCPR010000228.1:0-10808 GCA_050998925.1 Gaiellaceae bacterium | reverse complement strand
GATTCGAACCTAGACTACCTGATCCAGAGTCAGGCGTCCTACCATTAGACGATCCCGCACCGGGCCATTCAGTCTAGCGAGTCAAGCGGCGGGGTCCGGGGGTTGATACCCGGGTGTGGAGACCGTTTGCGCTGCGTGCAGGTGGTAGTACGCAAGCGTCCACGCGGCGGCGACGAACGGCGAGAGAAGCGTGTTCGAGACCACGCTGCTCGCGTACTGGCCGAACTCGTCCGGGAGGAAGCTGAGGACGATCGCGAGGACGATGCCCGCGAGGATCAGGATCACGATCGTGAGGACGATGAGGCCGAAGACGTTCCATCCGTTGCCACGGACGAGCTCACGGCTGCGGCCGAAGGACTCCGTCGCGGATCGGCCCTCGAGCATGATCACAGGCACGATGAAGAGCCACCAGGTGAGCAAGACGAGGCCTGGGACGATCAGCAGGATGAATCCGATCGTGATCCCGATGGAGGCGAGGATGCCGCCGATCGCAAGCGCGTTCATACGTGGCCGGACTCGGCTCAGGGTCTCCGAGATCGAGAGGTCGGGTCGGCCGTCGCGGACGTCCTCGATCGCGACGACCAGCGCTCCCTGAAGCCAGAACGTCCCGGCCAGGGACACGAAGGCACCCGCGATCGCGCCGACCCAGCCGAGGAGCAGGCCGAGAAGCAGGGTGAAGAGCGAGAGCACGAGATAGACGACGAAGGCGATCGGCAGTAGGTGTCGCCAGTGGGCTTTGTAAAGGCCCCACGCCTCTCCGAGGATGGAGGTCGGACTCATGTGGAGCGACTCTAGATCATGCCGCGGCGGCTGCCCAGTCCCCGTACAGGGACAGGTACCGCCCTTCGCGGGCGAGCAGCTCGTTGTGCGTCCCCTCCTCGACCACTTGCCCGTGCTCGAGGACGACGATGCGGTCGGCATTCCTGATCGTCGAGAGGCGGTGGGCGATGATGAACGCGGTGCGGCCTGCGAGGAGCGTGGCCAGCGCGCGCTCGATGCGGCGCTCGGTTCCGATGTCGACGCTCGAAGTCGCCTCGTCGAGGATGAGGATGCGCGGATCGGCGAGCAGCGCTCGCGCGAAGGCGACGAGCTGGCGCTGGCCGAGCGAGAGGCGGCTCCCGCGCTCGGCGACCTCCGTCTCGTAGCCGTCCTCGAGCTCGAGGATGAACTCGTGCGCCCCGACCGCCCGCGCCGCCGCAGCGACTTCCTCGGGGCTCGCGTCGGGCCGGCCGAACAGAATGTTCTCGTGCACGGTGCCGGCGAAGAGGAAGCCCTCCTGCGGCACGACGCCGAGCTGCCTGCGGATGCTCGCCTGCGTTACCGCGCGGAGGTCGTGCCCGTCGATCGTGATCCGGCCTTCCTGGGGGTCGTAGAAGCGCGCGAGCAGCTTCGCGATCGTCGACTTGCCGGCGCCCGTGTGCCCGACGAGCGCGACCGTCGTGCCGGCCGGGACGTCCAGCTCGATCCCGTGCAGGACCTCGGGGCCGGTGCGGTAGCCGAACCGCACGCTCTCGAAATGGACGTGGCCCTCGATCCGCGGGAGATCGACACCGTCGGATCGTTCGACGACCTCTGGCTCCTCGTCCATGACGTCGATGATCTTGTCGAGCGCGGCCACGGCCGCGAGGAAGGTGTTGTAGAGCTGGGAGAGCTGCTGCACCGGGTCGAAGAAGTTCGACAGGTAGCCGATGAAGGCGAAGAGCGTCCCGATCTCGATGGATCCGTCGAAAGCCAGATAGCCGCCGTATCCGAGCACGATCGAGGTGGCGGCCGCTGAGAGGAAGTCGACGAACGGGCAGTAGAGCCCGTTCAGAACGACGGTCTAGTGGTTCGCCGCGCGATAGTCCTCGTTCACGGCGCGGAAGTGGGAGGCGTGGTGCTCTTCCCGCGTGAACGCCTGGACGACCCGCATGCCCGCGATGCTCTCCGCCAGGGTGGCCGTAACTCCTGCGAGCCGCTCCCGTACGCGCCGGTAGGCGCGTGAGGACCGGCGCCGGAAGATCGCCGTTGCGATGCTCATGAGCGGAAAGACGGCGAGGGTCGCTAGCGCGAGCCGCCAGTCGAGGAGGAAGAGGATGATCACGGACCCGAAGAGGGTCAGCGAGTTCTGGAAGAGACTCGTGACGCCATCCGTGACGAGCTGGTCGAGCGCTTCGACGTCGTTCGTGAGCCGGGAGATGATCGTTCCGGCGCGGTTTCGCTCGTAGTAGCCGAGTGAGAGCCGTTGGAGATGGGCGAAGAGCCGCTTCCGGAGGTCGGCCAGGATGCGCTCGCCGACCCAGCCCGTGAAGTACGTCTGTGCGATGCTCGCGAGCCAGTTCAGGAGCCCTGCGAAGAGAAACGCCGCCACGATCCACCCGAGGATCCCGACGTCCCGGTTTCCGATCCCCTCGTCGATGGCGAGCTTGGCGAGGAAGGGCGGTGCGAGCGCAGTCGCCGTGGCCGCCAAGAGCGAGACGATCACGAGCCAGGTCTGCGCGCGGTAGGGCCTCGTGAGGCTGACGAGGACGCCGATGCGGCGCGCGGTTCGGGCCCAGCTCCAGTCGTCGATCTCGGCCCCGCGCCGGTCGGTCAGATGGCTCCCGGGCTGGTGAATCTTCACGCCCGGGCCCCCTGTACGTCCCGGGCGACTTCGAGCTCCACGAGACCGTGCTCGTAGATCTCCTGGTAGACGGCGCTCGCCTCGAGCAGTTCGTCGTGCGTCCCACGCGCGTTCACTCTCCCTTGGTCGAGGACGACGATCTCGTCCGCGAGCGAGATCGTCGAAAGGCGGTGCGCGATGATGAACGTCGTCCGTCCCTTCATCGCCTCCCGCAGGCCGAGGCGGATCTTGGACTCCGTCGTCGCGTCCACCGACGCGGTGGCGTCGTCGAGGATCAGGACGCGAGGATCGAGGAGGATGGCGCGTGCGATCACGATGCGTTGGCGCTGCCCGCCGGAGAGCGTGATGCCTCTCTCGCCGATGACCGTGGCGTAGCCCTCGGGAAGCTCCGAGACGAACTCGTGCGCCTGGGCCATGCGGGCTGCGCGCTGGACGTCCTCGTCACTAGCCAGCGGCGCTCCGAAGGCGATGTTCTCCCGAGCCGTCGTCGAGAAGAGGAAGGGATCCTGGGAGACGATCCCGATCGCACCGCGGAGCTGCTCGAGCCTGAGGCCGCGAATGTCCTCGCCGTCGAGGAGCACACGGCCCTGCTGGGGATCGTAGAAGCGAGGGACGAGCGAGGTGAGGGTCGTCTTCCCGGAGCCGGTGTGCCCGATCAGCGCGATCGTCCGGCCGGCCTCGACCTCGAGCTCGACATCGTGGAGGACCGGGCGATCCGGCTCGTAGCCGAACGTGACGCCTTCGAACCGAACGTGGCCCTCTCCCGGCGGCAGAGGCTTTGCGTCGGGCCTGTTCGTGACGTCCTCCGCTTCGTCCAGCACCTCGAAGATCCGCTCGCCGGATGCGATCGCGCGCTGGCTCGTGCCGATCCACATCCCCAGCATTCGCAGCGGCATCACCAGCAGGAGCACGTAGACGTTCAGGGCGATGAACTCGCCCACCTGGAGCTCGCCATCGATGACGCGGTGCCCGCCGACGAGGAGGACGGCCGCCTGTGCGAGGAGTGGGAGGAAGGAGAGGAGCGGGACGTAGAACGCGCGCTGGCGGGTCGCACGCACGGATTCGGCGAAGACGGCCTCGTTCCGCCCCGCGAACTTCTCCTCCTCCCGCGGCTCCTGCGCGAAGGCCTTGATGACGTTGACGCCCACGATGTTCTCCTCGGCCACCGTGGTCATGTCCGCCATGCGCTGCTGCACCTCGCGGAGGATCGGGTGCGACGACCGTGAGTACACGTACGCGATGGCGATCAGCGCGGGCGTGATGGCCAGCGCGATCAACGCGATCTCCCAGTCGAGGACGAAGAGGATCGCCGTCGTCGCGACGATGGTGAGGATGTGCTGGCCGAAGAAGATGAGGCCGTACCCGAGGAAGAACCTGACCTGCTGGAGGTCAACCGTTGCCCGTGACATGAGCTGTCCCGTCTGGTGGCGGTCGTAGAAGCCCCACGAGAGGCGCAGAAGGTGGGCATAGAGCGCGTTTCGGATGTCGAACTCGACCCCGAGCGCCTGCCTGCCGGCGATGAAACGGCGCCCGACGAGCATGAGCGCGCGGACGAGTCCCGCGATGGCGATGAGGGAGACGAGGATGACGAGAGTCCGCGTGTCGTTCGCCCGGATGCCGTCGTCGATCACCTTGCCCGTCAGCCAGGGGATGGCGAGGCCGGCGGCCTGCGACCCCACGGCGAGCACGACCGAGACGATGAGAGACCAGCGGTACGGGCGGAGGAAGCCGAGCAGCCGGCCGAACGTCCGGAGGTAGGGGTGCGAAGGGCCCACAGCGTCCACGTCGCCGAGTGTAGCGGGCGTCCTCCAAGCCGCTTCCGCGCCGCAATCGCTGCAAACATGGCACGTTCCGGGTGGCACGCGTGCGGGTTTCGCCGCTAGTGTCGATCCCGGGAGGAGGCCGGGGGCACCAGATCAGGAACGCCGAAAAGGCACGTCCGCCTTCGTCGCGGCGGTTCCGTCGCCCGGGTGTGCCTCGGGAGGCCGCAGGCACGCCGGAGCGCCGTATGCTTCCGCGGTGCCGCTGCCGCTCGAGTCGGTGCCGAACTTCTCCGAGGGGCGCGACGCCGCCGTGGTCGACGGCCTCCGCGATGCCCTCTCCGGTCCGGCGCGACTGCTCGACGTCCACGTGGATCCGGATCACCACCGCTCGGTCTACACGCTGGTCGGGTCGGGCGACGACCTCGTCGAGAGCCTCGCCTCCGGGATCAGCGCTGCCGTCGACCGGATCGACCTCCGCCGTCACGCCGGCGCGCATCCGCGAATCGGGGCCGCCGACGTGGTGCCGCTCATCCCACTTCGTCCCGAGGACGAGCCGGACGCGCGTGCCGCAGCTCTGGCGCTCGCCGCCCGCCTCGGCGACGAGCTCGAGCTCCCCGTCTTCTTCTACGGACGCCTGACCGAAGATGGTCGCGAGCCGGCGTTCTTCCGGCGGGGGGGGCCGGGAGAGCTCCAGCGTCGGCTGGACGCCGGGAAACTCGCCCCCGACCGTGGGCCTCCGCGCCTGCACCCGACGGCGGGCGGCGTCGTGCTGGGAGTCCGCCGTCCGCTGATCGCGTTCAACGTGAACCTACGCACGCAGGACGTCGAGTGCGCGCGGGCAATCGCACAGATCGTGCGGGAGCGCGACGGCGGCTTCCCGGGCGTCCGCGCACTCGGGCTCGATCTGCCCACAGCGGGGCTCGTGCAGGTGAGCATGAACGTCACCGACTGGGAAGCTTCCGCTCTGCACGAGATCGTGGAGCGCATCACCGCAGAGGCCGCATCACGGGGGGTCGAGGTCGCGGGAAGCGAGCTCGTCGGTCTCATGCCGGCCGGGGCGGCCGTGGCGGCGGCCGGATCGATGCTCCGTATCGACGGGTTCGATGCACAGCACGTGCTGGAGCTCAGGCTGCTCGCGGACTAAGGGCGCCAGTGGTCGCGCCCTAGAAATAGAACTGCCGCCACGCCGTCCACCAATCGCCGGCCCGCGAAGCGATCTTTCGCGGCTCCAGGACCTCGACGCCCTCCCGGTGTCGAAACGGCTCGGCGAGATCCGATTTCGTGTACTCGACGACGATCTCGCACGGCCGCCCAGGGTCGTAGGGCTCGATCGATCCGCGGTTCTCGACCGCCCGCCGCGCTCCGTCCTCGAGCAGCTCCCGGGCCAGGACGAGCGGGAGGTGCCGCGCGCTGAAGCGACCGAGGCCCTCCTTCACGGCAACCGTGACGATGCCCCCGCCGAGCAGGTCGAGACCTTCGCGGCAGGTCGCGTCGTCCCCGCTGACCATGAGCACCGGACAGTCCCAGGTCCCGCAGAGTGCGGCGTTGATCCCGATCTCGCCGACCAGCGTCTCGTTGAACCAGAGGTTGTGCCAGTCGGAGCCCGAGACCGTGTGATTGAGAACGCCCGTCGCGGTCCCCGCTCGCGCGTGCATCCCGACGAGGAGCGCCCCGTCGCATCCCTGCTCGAGGAACGCCGTGTAGAACGTCCATTCGTGCTGTACCACCCATTCGCAGCCCGGGTCGAGCGCCTCGGGGAGGAGCGAGTTGAACGTCCAGCCCTTGCCTGCACCGTGGCAGTCCATGACCACGATCTCGGTCGCGCCGCCCGCCCGGGCACCCCGGACGACCGCGTTGATCTCTTCCGTATAGAGCTTCCGGCCCTCTTCGTAGAGCGACTCGCCGCCGTCCACCTGCTCCCATTTGACGATGCCGGCGACGCCCTCCATGTCGCTCATCACGATGATGCGCATTTCGCCTCCCTTGCTCCACGGATCGCCCAATCCTGCCGTCTTTCGAGACTAGACTGGCCGCGTGGCGCTCGCGACGGCCGTCTCGCTGAACGGGGAGGACCTCACCGTCGATGACGTCTGGCTCGTCGCCGTCGGCGGCCAGCGGGCCGAGCTCTCCGACGACGCGCGCGAGAAGATGGGCGCCGCCAGGGAGGTGGTCGAGCGGGCCGTCAGCGAGGCCTCCGGCGAGCACACATACGGCATCAACACGGGCTTCGGCCGCTTTGTATCCCGTTCGATCCCGCCCGAGCTCTCCGAGGAGCTCCAGCTTCGGCTGCTTCGAAGCCACGCGTGCGGCGTGGGGGAGCCATACCCCGACGAGGTCGTTCGCGCGGCGATGCTGCTTCGAGCCAATGCGCTGGCGAAGGGGTACTCGGGCGCCCGGGTCGAGACGGTCGAGCTGCTCCTCGAGTGTCTGAACCGCGGTGTTCTCCCGTACGTCCCGGCCCGGGGCTCCGTCGGGGCCTCGGGCGACCTGGCGCCGCTCGCGCACCTGGCGCTCCCCCTCGTCGGTGAGGGATGGGCTCTCCTGGACGGAGACCGGGTCACAGGTGCGGAGGCACTCGCTCATTGGGGCCTCGAGCCAATCCGGCTGCGAGCGAAGGAGGGGCTCTCGCTCATCAACGGAACGCAGTTCATGAGCACGATCGGCTCCCTGGGCCTCGTGCGGGCTCGACGCCTCGCCAGGACTGCGGACATTGCCTGCGCCCTGTCGGTGGAGGCGCTCCAGGCCTCGCGGGTCAGCTTCCAGCCGGAGATCCAGGCGCTTCGTCCACTCCGGGGGCAGTCGGAGTCGGCTGCGAACGTCGTCCGGCTCCTCGAAGGCTCGGCGATCATCGAGTCCCATCGCTGGTGTGACAAGGTCCAGGACGCGTACTCCCTACGTTGTGCGCCCCAGGTTCACGGCGCCTGCCGGGATCTGCTGGCGTACGCCGAGCAGACTGTCGGAGTCGAGCTGAACGCTGCCACCGACAATCCCCTCGTCTTCGTGGAGAGCGGTGAGCTCCTGTCGAACGGCAACTTCCACGGTCAGCCCCTCGCGTTCGCGCTCGATGGGATGGCGATGGCGCTGTCCGAGCTCGCCTCGATCTCCGAGCGTCGCGTCGAGCGACTCACGAACCCATCGCTCTCGGACGGCCTGCCGGCCTTCCTGACCCATGACGGCGGCCTAAACTCAGGTTTCATGATCCCCCAGTACGTTGCCGCCTCACTCGTAAGCGAGAACAAGGTGTTATGCCATCCGGCGAGCGTCGACTCGATCCCGACTAGCGCGGGCCAGGAGGATCACGTCTCCATGGGGAATGCGGCGGCGCTGAAGCTCTGGCAGGTGCTTGCGAACAGCGAGCGGGCGCTCGCGATCGAGCTTCTCGCCGCCGCGCAGGGAGTCGAGTTTCTGGCGCCGCTCGAGCCCGGGTCGGGGACGCGGGCAGCACACGCCGAGGTCCGCTCGCTCTCCGCGACCGTGCACGAGGATCGCCCACTCGCGCCCGACATCGAACTGGTCGCGGAGGCAATCCGCTTGGGCGCGATCGTGGCCGCGGTCGAGGACGAGATCGGGGAGCTGGCTTGAGGACGGTCGGCTCGGTCGACGCCCTGGTCGAGGAGCTCTGCGGCGACCTCTCGTCGATCCGGGCGCCTCGTGGAACAACCCTCAACGCTCGCTCCTGGGCAACGGAGGCACCGCTCCGGATGCTCCTGAACAACCTCGATCCCGAGGTCGCCGAACGACCGGAGGAGCTGATCGTCTACGGAGGCTCCGGGAAAGCAGCACGGAATCACGATGCGCTGCGGGCGCTCGTGCGATCGCTGCTGGCGCTCGGCGAGGACGAGACCCTGCTTGTCCAGAGCGGAAAGCCGGTCGGCGTGTTCCGCACCCACGCGGGAGCGCCGCGCGTCCTGATCGCGAACTCGCTGCTCGTCCCCAAGTGGGCGACCTGGGAGGAGTTCAGGCGGCTCGAGGCCGAAGGCTTGACGATGTTCGGCCAGATGACCGCCGGCAGCTGGATCTACATCGGCACGCAGGGGATCCTCCAGGGCACGTACCAGACGTTCGCAGCGGCGGGAGAGAAGCACTTCGCCAACGCCGATCTGGCGGGCCGGACGATCCTGAGCGCCGGGTTGGGCGGCATGGGCGGCGCCCAGCCGCTCGCGGCCACGATGGCAGGCGCGGCCAGCCTCTGTATCGAGGTCGATCCAGCGCGCATCGAACGGCGTCTCGAGACGCGCTACCTGGATGAGGCGACCGCCTCGCTTGACGATGCGCTCGCGCGGGTGCGGGCCGCGGCGGCCGACGGCAGGGCACTGTCGGTCGGCCTTCTCGGAAACGCAGCGGAGCTCGTACCGGAACTTGCGCGACGCGGCGAGGCCTTCGACCTCGTTACCGACCAGACGGCCGCCCACGATCCGCTGAACGGATACGTGCCTGTGGGATTGAGCGTGGAGGAGGCCGACGAGCTTCGACACCGCGACCCGGACGACTACCTACGCCGAGCCCGTGCCTCGATCGTCACACATGTGCAAGGGCTGCTCGAGTTCGTCCGGGCGGGCAGCTATGTTTTCGACTATGGCAACAACCTGAGAGGGGAGGCGCTCGAGGCAGGGCTAGAGAACGCATTCGCATATCCGGGCTTTGTCCCGGCCTATATTCGGCCGCTCTTCTGCCGTGGGGTTGGCCCGTTTCGGTGGGCTGTGCTCTCGGGCGAGTCCGACGACATCGCCGCGATCGACCGGCGTCTGGCCGAGCTGTTTCCAGACGACCTGCTACTCCAGCGCTGGCTGGAGCTGGCGCCCAACCGGGTCGCGTTTCAGGGCCTGCCGGCCCGGATCTGCTGGCTCGGCTACGGCGCTCGCGCGATCGCGGGGCTTGCGATCAACGAGCTGGTGCGGTCAGGCGACGTTCAAGCACCCGTGGTGATCGGGAGGGATCATCTCGATGCGGGTTCCGTTGCATCGCCGTATCGCGAGACGGAGTCGATGCTGGACGGCTCCGACGCAATCGCCGACTGGCCGATCCTGAACGCGCTCGTGAACGTGGCCGCGGGAGCCACGTGGGTGAGCGTGCACCACGGGGGCGGTGTCGGCATCGGTCACTCGATCCATGCAGGCATGGTCGTTGTCGCGGACGGAACTGACGATGCGGCGGAGCGCCTGGAGCGGGTCCTGACGACCGATCCGGGGACGGGCGTCCTGCGTCATGCCGATGCCGGCTATGACGACGCGATCGCTGCCGCGCGCGAGCATGGGCTCCCGATCCCTACACGCGACCAGGCCTAGCGGACGTCGCTCTGGCACGCGAGCCGTCTGGCGACCTGTGCGCCCGAAACACCGGTCGTGCATGCCGTCGTCTCCGTCGGCCTCGGTCGTGGAACCTTGCCGCGAGGCAGGCTGGCCCTGACCCCTGCTCGCCCTTCCCTGCGATGACGGCCAGCTCTCTGCGGGGCGGCTCTAGGCTTACTCCATGACCTCCCTCCTCGTCCGGGACCTGGCGCAGATCGTTTCGCCGGCGGGAAGCGGAGCGCCCCTGCGCGGACCGCGACTCCGGGATGTGAGCGTCATGGCCGACGCCTACGTCCTCTGCGAGGACGCGCGCATCTCCGAGGTCGGGCCGATGGCCGAAGTGCCGAAGCTAGGGCATGAAGTCGCTGAGCTCGACGGCCGCGGACTCTGTGCGATTCCGGGACTCGTCGATTGCCATACGCACGCCTGTTTCGCGGGAGATCGCGTGGACGAGTTCGATCTTCGCTCCGGCGGAGCGGGCTACGAGGAGCTCCACGCGGCCGGGGGCGGCATCCTCTCGACCGTTCGCGCCACGCGCTTAGCGGGCGCGGACGGGCTCGCTGCGGCGGTCGAGCGCCATCGCGCGTGGATGCTCGGGCACGGCACCACCACTTTCGAGGCGAAGTCGGGCTACGGGCTCGACCGGGAGACCGAGCTGGCCATGTTGTCCGCGATTCGCGACGCGGGCGGTGTCCCCACCTGGCTCGGGGCACATGCCGTCCCCCCCGAGTTCGCGGACGCCGACGCCTACCTGACTTTCGCGCTCGAGGAGGTGTTGCCGGACGCGGCGGCGATCGCGGAGGCCGCCGACGTGTTCCTCGAGCGGGGTGCGTTCGACGTGGATCAGGCCAGGCGCTATCTCGAGGCGTGCCGTGACGCCGGGCTCGAGCTTCGGCTGCACGCGGACCAGTTCACGGAAGCCGGCGGCATCTCGCTCGCGCTCGAGCTCGGGGCCCGGAGCGTCGACCACCTCGAGGCAACCGGGTCGGAGGGCGCGAAGACGCTCGCGGCGAGTGAAGTTACGGGTGTTCTCTTGCCGGTGGCGGCGCTCTTCCTCGACCGACCGATGCCGCCGGGCCGGGAGCTCGTCGATTCGGGCGCATCCGTCGCGCTCGCGACGGACTTCAACCCCGGCAGCGCCTTCTGCGAGAGCCT